>JAZSRE010000153.1:0-3363 GCA_045538345.1 Clostridia bacterium | reverse complement strand
AAACTATGCCGTTTATCATAAATAAAGGCAAGGTAGTGTAACAAAATTTGTGCATTATAAATATTGACACAATATATTGAAAAATAGTAAAATATTAAGGTACGGTGGGAAAGCTGTACCTTAATTTATTTTAAAGCCTTTTTTACTTCAAAAGGAGGAAAAAATATGAAAGTTTTATTTGCGGCAGCGGAAGCTTCACCTTTTATAAAGGTTGGTGGGCTTGGCGATGTTATGGGCGGTTTGCCTAAGGAACTTGTTAGCAAAGGTATTGACGCAAGGGTTATTTTGCCACTTTATTCGGCTATAAAGCCTGAACTTCGGGCAAAAATAAAATATGTTACAAACTGCTATGTAAACAACAGTTGGAGAAGCAGTTACTGCGGTATTTTTACTGCAGAACATGAAGGGGTAACATACTACTTTATTGACAACGAGCAGTATTTTAAAAGAGATGTTGTGTACGGGTCTTATGATGACGGCGAAATTTTTGCTTTCTTTTCAAGAGCAGTGTTGGAGATTTTGCCTACAATAGGCTTTATCCCTGATATTATCAATGTAAATGACTGGCATACTGCTATGCTTCCTGTTTATCTTAATGCATATTACAGACACAGGGATGAATACAAGTTTATTAAAACTGTTTTGTCTATTCACAATATTGAGTTTCAGGGCAAGTACGACCCTTATATTTTAGGCGGTCTTTTTGGTCTGGACGTTTCTCTAAAGCCACTTATGATGTACGACGGAGATGTCAATGTACTAAAGGGCGGTATAGAATCTGCGGATATTGTTTCAACAGTTAGTAAAAACTATGTAAATGAAATACTTCAGCCCGAACATTCCTTTGGATTGCATAATATTTTAAATGCAAGACGCGGTAAACTTCGCGGTATTGTAAACGGTCTTGATACAGAGGTTTTCAACCCTGAAACGGATAAGAGTATAAAGACGAATTATTCTATTACTACTCTTAGAAACAAAAAGCACAATAAGGTTGCGCTTCAAAAGAGTATGGCACTGGACACAGAAACAGATGTGCCTGTTATAGGTATGGTTACACGCCTTACAAAGCAAAAGGGATTTGACCTTTTTTATGAGGTTATGGACCAGATTTCAGACCTTCCAGTACAGATTGTTGTACTTGGTACAGGGGCAAGAGAATATGAGGACTTAATGCGTGGATGGGAACACAGACGCCACGATAAGGTACGCGGTATTATTAAGTTTTCGGCAGAGATTGCTTCACAGGTTTATGCGGGGGCTGATTTGTTCTTGATGCCTTCAAAGTCTGAGCCTTGCGGTCTTTCGCAGATGATTGCTATGCGTTATGGCACAATTCCCATTGTTCATACAGTTGGCGGGCTTGTGGATACAGTTGAGCCATATAACCCTACAACAAAACAGGGTACGGGCATTACTTTCCAAAGCTACAATTCGTATGATATGCTTGATGCAATTAAACGTGCGGTTGACTTGTATTATGATAAGAAAAACTGGCTTCAGATACGCAAAAATGCAATGAGCAAGGATGTAAGTTGGAACTTGCCGGCTGATGAGTATATTGCTATGTACAAAGAATTGGTTTGAGGAATGTAAAAAAGAGATTGATAGAAAATCTTAAATTATAAAAATATGTATTGACTTAGGAGTGAAATTTGATTTATGGCAAACATTACGGCAAAAGAATTTAAAGATAGAATTCAGAAGTATATGGAGCTTAACTTTGGAAGCGACCTTGAAACAGGCAGTAAGCGTCAGGTTTACCAGGCTGTTTTGGCTGTTACAAACAATATACTTGCTGAAAAAAAGTACAAGTACAGAAAAAAGGTAAAGGAGCAGGAGGCAAAACAGGTTTACTATATGTCTATGGAATTTCTTGTGGGTACTTCTCTTCGCAACAACCTTTGGAATTTGGGTATTGAAAAAGATATACGTGAAATGCTTCTTAAAAACGGCTTTGATATTGAAGAACTTTATGAAATGGAGCCTGATGCAGGTTTGGGTAACGGCGGTTTGGGACGTTTGGCATCTTGCTATATGGACTCCCTTACAAGCCTTGGTTACCCCGCAACCGGTTTTTCTATACGTTATGAATTTGGTATATTCAAACAGGTTATTGTTGACGGCTGGCAGATGGAGTTTCCTGATGACTGGATTGAAATGGGCGGTAACTGGTTAATTCCAAGACATGACGAGGCAGTTGAAGTACGCTTCTTTGGTGAGGTTAACGAAAACTGGACAGATAACGGCCTTACAACAGAACATGTTAACTATGTTCCTATTACTGCAACACCTTACGACCTTTTAATTTCGGGCTATGACACAGATGCAGTAAATACACTTCGTCTTTGGGGTGCTAACAGTAAACAGGGTTTTGATATGGACCTTTTTGCACAGGGTGAACACGGCAAGGCATCTGAAAAAGAGGCTATTGCAAGCTCTATTTCAAAGGTTTTGTACCCTGCCGACGAGCATTACAACGGTAAATCACTTCGTGTTAAGCAACAGTATTTCTTTGTAAGTGCATCCTTGCAACAGATTACAAAGAAGCATTATGAAAAATATGGCACATTTGATAACCTTGCAGACAAGGTTGTAATTCATATTAACGATACTCATCCGTCACTTTGTATTCCTGAACTTATGAGAATACTTATGGATGACTACGACTACCTATGGGATAAGGCCTGGGATATTTGTTGCAAGACATTGGCTTACACAAACCATACAGTTATGAGCGAGGCTTTGGAAAAATGGCCGGTTGACCTTATTAAGTCGCACCTTCCCCGTATTTATACAATTATTGAGGAAATTAACAGACGTTTCTGTTCAATGATTTTTGAAAAATTCAATAACTTTGCAGGTGCTCTTAACCAGATGTCTATTATTTCCGACGGTATGGTTAAAATGGCAAATCTTTGTATGGCTTGTTGTTACAGCGTAAACGGCGTTTCAAAGCTACATTCCGAAATTTTGAAGGACGATACCTTCAAGGAATTCCACCAGGTGTTCCCACAAAAGCTTACAAATGTAACTAATGGTATTGCACACAGAAGATGGCTTTGCCAGGCTAACCCGCTTCTTATGGAGCTTTTGGAAGATAAAATCGGCAAAGGGTTTGAAAAAGACCTTGCACAAATTGCAAAATTCAATGACTTTGCAGATGACCCTGAGGTTCTTGAAAAGCTTCGCGAAATTAAGTATGCCAACAAAAAACGCCTTGCAGACTACATTGCAAAGGCTAACGGCATTACAGTAAATTGTGATTCTATTTTTGACATTCAGGTAAAAAGACTTCACGAATACACACGCCAGATGCTTAATGTTTTGCATATTATATACATGTACAGAAAGATTAAGTTT
>JAZSRE010000041.1:0-2506 GCA_045538345.1 Clostridia bacterium | reverse complement strand
CGTCTGGTGGCGGACAAATGGGATATTCTGAACGCGGAGAAGGCGGACAGTATTCTAGCCGTATGCAGAGAGAAGAAAAAGATAGCCGAGAAGGACGTTCTGGAGAAAAGAGAAAAGGATATATGGAAGCAAAAGAGGAAGGTAAAGGCAAACAGGAAAAGATGCAGAACCTTGAAGAGTACATGAAAGAATTATCAAGTGATGTAACTGAAATGATTGAAGGTGCTTCACAAGAGGAAAAAACAATGCTGAAAAACAAAATGCAAGTTTTGATGCAGAAAATTCAGTAGTAATTTAGGGGTGGAGAAATCTGCCCCTTTTTGACAAGGTGGTAGAAATATGATTTTTACGGTAAATAATCAAGAATGGGAATTAAAGTTTGTAAAGCCAAATAGTGAAGACTTAATGCGTAGTGATGGTAGCATAACATTAGGTATGACAGATAACAACGTGAAAACAGTATATGTTAATAACCGTCTTAATGATTATATGACGGACAAGGTACTTTGCCATGAACTAACCCATGTATTTGCTTTTGAATTTGATTACTTTATGGATATTCAAACAGAAGAGATTGTAGCTGATTTTATGAGTTTGTATGGTAGAAGAATAGTATATCTTTTGGATGATTTAGTACAATTATTAAAAATGGTTTCCTAAAAATTTCAAGGTAAACTTTTTTATACCCCCCTACCCATACTTTTGTATTTGGAAAAGAGATTTAATTTTTCTTTGATTTTTGTGATGGAAATATGCAGATAAATTACAAAATAGAAAAAGCATAAAATTATAATGCAACTTTTTTGATACCCCCCTGGGTATATATTTATATACAGAAATACAAAAAAATAATTTTTGAAAATTCGTGCGAGAAATAAGCAAATAACTATAATATTCCCTTGTTATTTCTTAACAATACAAAACAGATCCAAGCGGAATTATACAAGGCTTTTATTGTCATTTCTGGGCGTGTTTGTGCCTTGGTGGTTAAATGTTCCAATGGTGCGCAAATAAAGCCTATTTAAGCCATTATAAGCCTGTGAAAAGCACATTGTCAACTGTTGCCGGATAATATACGCAATGTTTCACTATCAGCTATTAAGGCATCACAAACTAAACCGACAGAATTATAACCCTGTGCGGTGTAGTATTCTGCAAGTTTTTGTATTTGCTCCGTTGTGGTTCTTATTTGGTTTTTTATTATATACTCTTTTATAATATCTTGTACCCAATCCATAAAAGACCCCTTTATATATTTTTGCATACCAAAATAAAGCCTGTTACAAGCCAGAAATAATCAATATTTAAAAATGGCTGCGGACGGACTCGAACCACCCAAACTCCAAGACAGCCACGACAAAAAGGGCAGATTTACCGCCCTAAAAACCTATTTTATTAAAAAAATCAGCATCTAATGACCGAATATAAAAAAACATTGTTCTGCTCATATTCTTGAGATAATGCACCCAGCAATCAATAAGTCCGTTGTTTTCGATATAACTTTTTTTAATCATTCGCAATAAATCAAAAGCCGCTTTTGTCTGCCATTCTTTCATATTTCAAACACTCCTTTATATTAAATTTGCCCAAAAGGGAAAACCGCCGCAAGCCTTGCAACTTGCTAGACCGCTTGAACGGGTGGCGGTAAAATACTATGATGCAATTTCTTCAATATTTATAACCCCGAAAGGCTCCGCGCTGTTTGCGTGATATGCTCCACCGCAAAAATAAGACATGCAATCATTTAAAATAACGCCCCTCTGATAGCAGTTAAGACTACTTAATAAAATCTTGTTGCCGCTCTCGTCTGTTAATGTGTAGCGGTCTGGGCTGTTCTTTGTTCCGTAAAGTGTATAAATTGCTTTAAAAGAATCTAAGCCCATCAAGATATTTTTTCTTTCTTCCTGCTCGATGCCCTCAGAAATTAACAAATTTTCTAAATACTTTAAGTCATCAATTTTAAATATAACTTTTCGCATATAAAAACCACCTTTCTATATTATTTTTCTGTCCTCTGTATTTTTCCGGGCTGGGAACCGGCGGAACTGGTCCGGCTACATTACAGAAAGCCCCGAAGGGCTAAGCTGTTTATTTTTCCTTATTCATCATATATTCAAATTCTCGCCAACATAAACGAACCATTAAATTTTCGCTTTCTTGGCTTTCGTACTTCTTAACTTCTTCATCTGTCTGCTGAAGCCAATCTTGCAAAATGTCTTGGCACTTGCCACCCTGAAAGCCTCTTTTGCTTGCGTGATAGTAAATATCATCACCAAAACCGCCGAGGCCCTGAAGCCAATCTTCGAACATTTCAAAGTTACATCTATATTTGATATACTTCTTTTCTTCCTTGATGTTCTCAAAGTACCATGTGAACGGCTTATCAGTCTCGATTTCTCTCTCTTCGATTTCGAGCATTACGTTTTCTAATAAATACGCTCTTATTGCTGCTTTTACTTCTTTACTATTGGTTTTTCTCATGTTATAATACCTTTACCTTTCTTTT
>JAZSRE010000157.1:0-4492 GCA_045538345.1 Clostridia bacterium | reverse complement strand
GAACCTGCGGCCTCTTCGTCCCGAACGAAGCGCGCTACCAAACTGCGCTATATCCCGAAATATGTTTTTTGAAAACATAGTATATTATATCACTTTTTTAAGATTTGTCAACTTTTCTAATGATATATAAATAAAATTCTTCTTTACATAATTTCTTATTTTTAGTATAATAAAGATAGATGAGCTTAAGGAGGAGATTGTGTGGGAGAAACAAATTTTACAGTAAAGCTCTTAAAACTTATTGAAGATTTTAAGCTTGAAAAAATGTATATAACACCAAATGGTGATGATGTTGAAATAGTTACGCCGGATGTAAATCGTCCAAGCTTACAACTTACAGGTTTTTATGATTATTTTGACAATAATAGAATTCAGATTATAGGTATGGTAGAATATACCTATCTTTCTAAAATTTCTGATGATGACAGAAGAAAATATCTGGATTTGCTTTTTCAAAAGAAAATACCTGCATTGATAATTACAAGAGGTTTGGAGCCTCTTGAGGGTATGCTTGAAATCGCAGAAAAACATGGTGTTCCTGTACTTCGTACACAGTATTCAACATCAAGATTTATGAGTGCTGTAATAGCTTGGCTTAACAAAGAACTTGCTCCACGAATTACTCGTCATGGCGTGCTTGTTGAAGTTTACGGCGAGGGTGTTTTGATACTTGGTGAAAGTGGCGTCGGTAAAAGTGAAGCGGCAATAGAGCTTGTAAAAAGAGGGCATCGTCTTGTTGCAGATGATGCGGTTGAAATAAAGAAGGTTTCAGATATTTCACTTGTTGGCTCATCACCTGAAATTATTCGCCATTTTATTGAACTTAGAGGTATAGGTATTATAGATGTTAAGGAAATCTTCGGTATAGGTGCAGTAAAAAACACAGAAAAAATTGATATGATTATTAATCTTGAAGCCTGGGTGGATGGTAAGCATTATGACCGTCTTGGGCTTGAAGAGGAATATACTGAAATTTTGGGTATACAGATTCCCTCACTGTTAATTCCTGTTAAACCGGGTCGCAACCTTGCGGTTATAGTTGAAATTGCAGCAATGAACAATAGACAAAAAAGAAATGGCTACAATGCTGCTGAAGAACTTAACAAGCGTTTAATGGCTGGCATGGAGGGAAACATATAAATGGAAATAAAAGTGGATTTGCACACTCACACGTCATTTAGCCCTCATGCGTACAGTACACTTTTGGAAAATGTAAATGTTGCGGCAGAACGTGGTATGGAAGCAATTGCCATGACAAACCACGGCACAGCAACTGATGATTTTAGTCATATTTGGCATTTTGCTAATTTAAAGCATATTCCAAGAGTTATAAACGGGGTAGTTGTTTTTACAGGGGTTGAATGTTCTTTCATTGATGAAGAAGCAACTCTTGATATGCCTAATGAAAGGCTTGAGATGATGGACATTGTAATAGCCTCAAAGCATGGTAGCCAAGTGTGCAATGAAAAAAATTATACCCAGGTACTTTTAAAGGCTATGGACAATCCGTATATTGACATTTTAGGACATATTGCCCGTACAAGTTTTACTTTAAAGGATGAGGAATACGAACTTATTGCAAAAACAGCAAAGGAAAAAGAGAAACTTATAGAACTTAATGAAAATTGTTTTGGCAAAAAAGTTGAAAGTCATGTAGTAAATGCAAGAAAGCTTATGCTTGCCTGCAAAAAGTATGGTACACCAATTGCTGTTAACAGTGATGCACATTTTTGCAGTTATGTAGGAATTTTTAAAAAGGCTATTGAATGCCTTAAGGAAATAGAGTTTGATAAAGACCTTGTAATGAACAGTAATTTGGAAAAATTTATGGGGTATATAACAAAAAAGAAAAATATAGATATGTTAAGAGGGGAATAATTATGAGAATAGGTGTAGATATTGGGGGAACAAACCTGGTTGCAGGGTTGGTGGATGACGATTTTAACCTTGTAGATAAGGTTGATACTCCAGCAAATGCAACCCGCCCTGATACAGAGCTTGTTGCGGATATTATAATGCTTTGTAAAAAGGTTATGGAAAAGAATAATCTTACAGTAAAAGATATTAAATCAATTGGTATAGGAATTCCGGGATGTCATAATCCTGATACTGGGGTAATTCTATATTGTACAAATATCAACTTTCTGAATACACCTATTGTGGAAATGATAAAAAAGGAACTTGATGTTCCTGTTTACCTTGGCAATGATGCAGACTGTGCGGCACTTGGAGAAGCTTATGCAGGAGCTACAAAGGAAGTTGATGACTCCATAATGATTACAATTGGTACAGGT
Organism: Clostridia bacterium; assembly: GCA_045538345.1. Lineage (GTDB taxonomy): Bacteria > Bacillota > Clostridia > Monoglobales > Firm-18 > CAZNKU01. The sequence continues at coordinate 2,198 of JAZSRE010000157.1, read as the reverse complement.
ATTGGCGGAGGTATCATTATAAATAAAAAGATTTATAATGGCTTTAACCACTGTGGAGGAGAACTTGGACACATTGTTTTAGTTTCAGGTGGTGAACAATGTAGTTGCGGAAGAAGAGGTTGTTGGGAAGCTTATGGTTCTGCAACGGCTCTTATCCGTCAGACAAAGGCCGCAGTTGAAAAAAATCCATCAAGTGAGCTTGCAAAGCTTGTTGATGGAGATGTTTCAAAGGTAAATGGTAAAACTGCCTTTGATGCTATGCGTGCAGGTTGTCCTGTGGGTATAGCAGTTGTTGAAAAATATATTGAATATTTTTCAACAGGAATAACAAATATAATCAATATATTCCAACCTGAAATGGTTGTTATAGGCGGTGGCGTATCTAAGGAGGGTAAAACCCTTGTTGATATGATTATGAAGCATGTTTCTGCAGAAAGATACGGGGAAAACAGCGGTCTTCCAAAGACTACACTTTGTACAGCTGTTTTGGGTAACGATGCAGGTATAATTGGTGCGGCAGCGCTTGGAGTATAAAAGGAGAGGAGAAATTCCTTTGGATATTTCATCAGTAAGAGATATTTTAAAAAATATTTTAACTGAAGACTTAATATTTGAAAATGAACCTATGGGAAAGCATACTACTTTCCGTACAGGTGGGAATGCGGACTTTTATGTTACCCCGTGTAATGTGGAACAGATTGTGAAGATTCAAAAAGACCTTAAAGATATTCCGCATATGTTTATAGGCAACGGTTCTAACATTTTATTTAAGGATGATGGGTATCGTGGGGTTGTTGTGCAAATAGGAAGTAAGTTTGCAGATATACGGGTGGATGGTAATAATATTATTTCCCAAAGCGGGGCTTTGCTTTCAAAGGTTGCCAATGTTGCCTTAGAACACGGACTTGGCGGTATGGAATTTGCATCAGGTATACCAGGATCAATAGGTGGTGCAGTTGCCATGAATGCAGGGGCATACGGCGGAGAGATGAAGGATATTGTGCTTTCAAGCACCTGTGTTGATGAACAAGGGAATGTTTTTGAAATAACTGATCATCAGTTTTCATACAGGCACAGTATTTTTACAGACAAAAAGCTTTTAGTTTTAGAAACTGTAATTGGGCTAATACCAAATGACAAAGCTCAAATACGCCAACAGATGAATGAACTTAACAAACGCAGAAAGGATAAGCAACCTTTAGAATATCCAAGTGCAGGCTCCACTTTCAAAAGACCTGAGGGATATTTTGCAGGTAAGCTTATTGAAGATGCTGGGCTTAAGGGGTGCCGTATTGGAGGTGCTATGGTTTCACAAAAGCATGCGGGTTTTGTTATAAATTATGACAAAGCAACTGCAACAGATATTTTAAATTTGATGGAACATGTAAAAAAAGAAGTTTATAAGAAATTTGGAGTAGAACTAGAGCCTGAAGTTAAAGTAGTATGAGGGGAATGATTATATGCGTTTTGTAATTATAACGGGGCTTTCCGGTGCGGGAAAAACACATGCGCTTAGATGTCTGGAAGATTTTGGATATTATTGTATAGATAATATGCCTCCTGTTTTAATACCTAAATTTGCAGAGCTTTGCAATAATTCTCAAGGCAAGCTTGACAAAATTGCCGTAGTATGTGATATACGAAGCGGAGATATGTTTAGCCAGCTTTTTGATGCCCTTGATGAAATTAAAATAAATGGTTATACTTACGAAATTTTATTTATGAATGCAGATGATACATCTCTTATTAAAAGGTATAAAGAAACAAGACGTAGTCACCCGCTTTCTATAAAAGGAAGACTTGCAGATGCAATAGCGTTGGAAAGGCGGTTGCTAGAGGATGTTTTCAAGCATGCGGATAATATTATAAATACAACTAATCTTACTCAAAAGCAAAGCAGGGCAGAACTCTCTGCAATTTTTGAGGATAAGGACCAGGCGCCATTAACAATTAACGTGCTTTCATTTGGGTTTAAATATGGCCTGCCCTTAGATGCGGATATGGTTTTTGATGTGAGATTTTTACCTAATCCGTATTATATAGATGAGCTCAAGGATCATACCGGTCTTGAACATTGTGTTGCAGATTATGTTATGCAGTTTGAACAGAGCCAGAAGTTTCTTGAAAAAATAAATGATATGGTTGACTTTTTACTACCTCAATTTGTAGAGGAGGGTAAAAAGCATCTTGTACTGGCA
>JAZSRE010000133.1:0-2877 GCA_045538345.1 Clostridia bacterium | reverse complement strand
TATATGTTTTACACCACGCTCTGTTGGGGCATCAGGAAACGTAAGTATTCCGTCTTCTTCTAATGTTACACCCTTAACTTCCACAAATATTTTGCGGTCTTTTGCTTGTATATAAAAGTCAAATCTGGAATTTTGATATCTACATTCAGGTTTTACAAACTCAACCTCACCAAAATAATTGCTTTTTAAAACCCATTCGTAAAAAACCTTATTCGGCGCCTGGCTGTCTATGTTGTAAAGTTCTTTGCCTTTACAAACACTAATCAAATCATATTTGGTCTTTCTGTTAGTATTTTCAAATTCCTGCACAAAAACTGTTACACCGGGTATTAAAAGTTCCTTGCACCTGCCGGTGTTTTTAACATGCACAACCTCTACTGCACCATCAATTTCAACATTTGCAATAAATCGGTTAGGGCGGTCAATAAATATACCTTTTTTTATGTTATTATATTTCATTTTTTATTTCTTGCAGACAAATGAAACCCATTCGCCTTCATTAACTTCATCTATTATTGTATAGCCCGCCTCATCAAACGCTTTTTTAACATCATCTCTTCTGTCAACTATAATGCCTGATGAAATAAACACACCTTCATCTGCAATAAACTGCTTAACATCACCACACACGCCGATAATAACATCCGCAATTATATTTGCCACAATAACATCATATTTACCCTGCGCTTCGTCTACAAGATTGCCTCTTTTAATTGTGTAGCGAGGTTCTTTAAAGTTATTCATTTCACCATTTTCAATGGCAACTTTTACTGCAACAGGGTCAATATCTACCCCCATAACCTCTTTTGCACCTATAAGTAAGGATGTAATAGACAAAATACCGCTTCCGCAACCTACGTCCAAAACCCTTGAATTTTCATCTATATATTTTTCAAGATGAGCCATACACATACGAGTTGTCTCATGGGTACCAGTACCAAAAGCCATACCGGGATCAAGTTCTACTATAATTTCATTTTCCTGCTTTTCATAGTCAATCCAGGAAGGTTTTATAACAAGATTTTTACCAACATGTATAGGGTGGTAATATTTTCTCCAGTTATTTGCCCAGTCATCCTCGTTAATGGAAATAACCTCTACCAATGCATCCTGAGGAAGCATAATTTTAAGTTGTTCAGTAACGGCAACCACATTTTCATTTGTTTCCATATAACCGCTTATGCTAACAACCGTCTTATCCTTTGCAAGAAGTTCTTCATCAACATAATCCCAAGGGCATGTATCAATGTCAGAAAAATCCTCAATCATAAGACCGCCAAAAAAGTCCATAGCAGTCATAACCGCAGTGGCTGTATCGGAGTCTTCCTTTTTAACAGTAACTTTTATCTGGTTATATTCATTCATATTATTTCATTCTCTCCTTAAGTTTATCGAGAAAGCTCTTTTTCTGCTGAAAATTATCAAGACCCAAAGAATCACCAAATTCTTCAAGCTTTTTCTTTTGTTTAGCATTAAGCTTTTTAGGAACTTCAACCAAAATCTTAACATACTGGTCGCCTCTTCCACTGCCGCGGAGCTTATCGATACCCTCACCGCGAAGCCTGAATTTTGCACCATTCTGAGTACCCTCAGGAATTTTAATCTTAACCTTGCCGTGAAGTGTTGCAACCTCAAGCTCGGCACCCAAAGTAGCCTCAATAAATGTAATAGGCATTGTACAATGTACATCATATCCGTTACGGGTAAATATTTTATCAGGCTTTATAAGAACAGTAACATACACATCCCCGTTAGGTCCGCCATTTTTACCGCAATGGCCTTCTCCCCTTACAGTAAGTGTTTGTCCGTGGTCAATACCTGCAGGAATTTTAACATTAATTTTCTTTGTTTTTCTTTCCTGACCGTTGCCGCCGCATTTGGAACATTTTTCTTTAATTATCTTACCCTTGCCGCCACAGGCAGGACAAGTTGTTGTAGACTGCATCATACCAAGCATAGTGCGTTTTACAACGTTTACAGTACCCCTACCCTGACAGTTTGAACATGTTTCAGGAGTTGTACCTTTTTTAGCACCGCTTCCTCCACATTCATCACACTTTTCGTATCGGCTTATGTTAAGATCAACACCAACACCCTTTGCAGCTTCTTCAAATGTCAGCTGAATTGTCTGTTCAATATCAGCCCCTCTTTGTGGTCCATTTCTTCTTGACGCAGATGATGAGCCACCGCCAAAGAAAGAACCAAAAATGTCTCCAAGGTCAACATCCATTCCGTCAAAGCCGCCGAAGCCTCCAAAGCCTCCGCCACCGAAGCCTCCCTGTTCGTCCACGCCTGCATGGCCAAACTGATCATATTTTGCCTTTTTGTCACTGTCGCTAAGTACTGCATACGCCTCATTAACTTCTTTAAAGTTAGCTTCTGCCTGCTTATCGTCCGGATTAAGGTCAGGATGATATTTTTTTGCAAGCTTTCGATATGCTTTTTTTATTTCATCATCAGAAGCACCCTTTGAAAGACCAAGCACCTCATAATAGTCTCTTTTATTTGCCAAATTAATCACCTCAAAACTGCAATATGCGGTGTAAAACAAGTTTTACACCGCTTGCTCAGGGACGGACTCACATCCCTATATTTCAATTAATTATTGTCGTCAACTGTATATTCGGCATCAAATGTGTTGCCGTCATCATTACCTGCTGACTGACCTGCACCATTGTCAGGTGTTCCCTCAGGCTGTGCCTGCTGATACATCTTTGTTGCAATTTCACCAAACTTCTTTTCAAGTTCTTCTGTTGCAGCTTTAATCTTTTCTGTATCTTCAGTCTTAAGTGCATCTTTAACCTTGTCAATTTCTGCCTGAATTGTAGCCAATTCTTCTGCAGAAATCTTGTCGCCGATTTCACCAAGAGCCTTTTC
>JAZSRE010000126.1:0-16095 GCA_045538345.1 Clostridia bacterium | reverse complement strand
GAGGGTAAAAAGCATCTTGTACTGGCAATTGGATGTACGGGAGGAAAGCATCGTTCTGTTACACTTGCTGAGGCAGTATATAAAAATCTTTTGGAAAAAGGCAATTATGTAACTGTTATACACCGAGATTACAAAAAAGATACAATGTAGTTTTTATTTTAATGAATTTTTTAGGGGAGAGAATTCTATGAAAAAATACTGCGATAAAAAAATTGTTGTTGTTGGTGGAGGTACGGGTCTTTCTACAATGTTACGAGGTATAAAAAAATATACCGAAAATATTACAGCCATTGTAACTGTTGCTGATGATGGCGGAGGAAGCGGTGTCCTTCGTGATGAAATGGGTATGCTTCCGCCGGGAGATATCCGCAACTGTATTCTTGCACTTGCCCAAACAGAGCCTTTAATGGAAAAGTTATTAAGTTACAGGTTTTCGGAAGGTTCACTTTCGGGGCAGAGTTTTGGCAATTTGTTTCTTGCGGCTATGAACGGTATTTGTGATGACTTTGTAAATGCTGTCAAGAATGTGAGCGATGTACTTAAAGTGAAGGGTACGGTGTTGCCTGTTACTTTAGAGGATGTTCATATAAATGCCCATCTTTACGACGGAAGCGTTATAAAGGGAGAATGCAATATTTCAGAAGGTCTAAAAACAGGGAATAAGCGTATTGAAAAAATAGAGCTTGTTCCTTCAAATGCAACCATACTTAAGGAAGCAAAAGATGCTATTGAAAATGCAGACCTTATAATTTTAGGACCAGGTAGTATATATACAAGTATAATTCCTAATCTTATAGTAAATGGAGTTTCACAGGCTATTAAAAAATCATCAGCTAAGGTTGTTTATGTATGCAATATAATGTCGCAACCTGGCGAAAGTGATAAGATGACTGCTTTTGACCATGTTAAGGCAATTTATAATCATTCCAGTGAAAGAATAATAGATATTTGTATTGTTAATGTTCAGGAGATTCCTGAACAGATGAAACAAAATTATAAACTCGGTAACTCTTCGGAGGTTTTGGTTGATGAACACCAATTCAAAGAAAATGGTATAAGGCTTATAAAAGGTGAGCTTATTTCCATTAAGGATGGCAAGTATGTTAGGCACAATTACGATGAGCTTGCAAGAATAATTTTTGAAGAGTGTATTTAGTAGATGAAAAAATCCATCTGTAATTTATTTACAGATGGATTTTGTTATTTAATAATTGAAAGTCTGCCTGGTATATTTTCGATAATCGTTTTCTTTTTACCGTTGGCTGGTTCTCCATCAAGTGTCCATATTACACCTGATGGCATATTAAGTTCAATTTTTGATGCTTTACAAAAATCAAAAACAGAGGTGTCAGACAAATCACATGAGGTTATTCCTGATACAATCTTCATAAATTCATTAGGGTTTTTTGGTTTTTTAATCATAAGCACTTCAAAAAGCCCGTCGCTTAGGTCAACAAGGCTTTGGTCATACTTGAATATGCCTGCCACAGATGTTGAATTGGTAATGCCTCCGTATATATAGTCACCTTCGTAATTTTTACCGTCTGCCGTAAAGGATATATTATAGCTTTCAATATTTGTCATGCTTGCAATTCCTTCAAAAATGTATGCCATGTGGCCAAGAGCATTTTTTGCATTTTGTTGTGTTTTATAAGAAACAGATGTAAACAAGCCAAATGAAGCAATATAGTTAAAATACCTGTTGGATGAAAATTTACCAACATCTATATTTGTAACATTGGTTGATTTTATAATTTTCTTTGTATTTTTAAGCATATCTGTATCCAGGTTTAATGTCCTTGCAAAATCGTTTGTTGTACCTGCAGGAATGTAACCTATTGGAATATGAATATCGCTTGAACATATTCCGGTTACAACTTCGTTAAGGGTACCATCTCCACCACAACATATTATACGTTCATATCCTTTTTCTGACGCAGATGCTACAACCTCTGTTGCTTCATGCTGTTTGCTTGTAACATGGGTGGTTACCTGGTAGCCTGCATTACTGAATATTTTTAAAATATCAAGAATTTCTGTTTTGATTTTACCTCTGCCCGAGCATGGGTTTATAATAAATAATACTTTCATACTATCACCCTATGAAAAATTTTATGTATTTATTATAAAACAAAAATTTAATAAATTCAATATTTTAATTGAATTTTAGTAGTTTTTAAGTTATAATTTTATTAAGTTTATATATGGAGTGATTTTTATGGAGCCTCAGTATTATATTGTTTCTAAAATAGAAGGGGATTATGCAACCCTAAAAAACATTGACAACGGGGAAGATGTGTTTATTGCTATGGCACTTTTGCCTGTGGGTACTGATGTGGGTACAAAGCTTTACTGCGAATGTTTTCAATATACAATTGTTTGATTGGAGAGATTTTATGGATAAAAAATATTTGTGGATTTCGGCTGTAGGGATTGCCGTTATTATTCCTATAATTGTGGTTTTAGTTTTGTTTGCGACTACAACGGATAATTCTATACCTGAACCTGTAAAGGTTTTAAATGGTGGCACAATAGTACCTGCCGACAAATATGCAGCAAAGGAACCTGTCAGTGAGGATGGAACTACAAAAAGAGATGCTATTTATAACTACACATCTTCTTTTGGTTATTCTCTTCAGTACAACAGTAAGTATAAAACGGATTTTACAGGCAACAAAGCCGATTTTTATATATGTAATGATGATGAAACGGTAAGTGTTGCCATACGTTGTATGAAAAAGAGTGACGAACTTTTTAGGGTAGAGACAAAGGAAGAGTGGGATACTTTGGTAGAAAAAACAGGCCTTGGAATGGGAAAATGTGTTGCGTTTAACAAAACTGTATTTAACGGGTTTGATGTTATACTTGCAAACTATACTGTTGCTGATGAAAATGGAAATTTTAAAGGTGATATGCTTATGGCAATGCTCAATGGAAAGAAATATACTTATTCCTATATATATAATGCAATGGCAGAAAGCAGTGAAACAGAACAACAACAAATTGGAGCCTTGCTATACACTATAAAAGAATAAAAAAAGGACTGTAAAACAAATGTTTTTACAGTCCTTTTTGTTAAAATAAAGTGGTTTGATTTTCCTTTACAAAACATCCTGCGGCAGGTATTTTTCTTGACCTGTAATAGTTTATGTTTTCGGTAGAAAAATCTTCTGCAGGGATAACTTTTTTAAGAGTTGCAGATTTTTTGAGTGTCATAACCGTAATGCCTTGAGAATTTCTTGTGGTTTTAAGTGAAACAAGTTCGGAACTAAATGTCATAACTTTTTCTATGCTTGAAATTGCAACAAGGTCACGTTCCTCCTCAAGCTGAATTATTGCAACTACAGGTGATGCTGAAGCAAAGGCATTTGTAAGGCGTTTGCGGTTTGTCTTTGTGGCATAACCTTCCAGAGGTGTTTTGGTCATTTTGCCATTTTCGAAACAGAACAGCATATTTCCTTTGTAGTCTTTTGTAATTGCAATACCTACAACTTTTTCATCAGGCTCCATTTTAAGGAAGGTTGGCAGATATTCGCCAAGCTGGCTTGCTTTGCCGTCAGGTATATCACTTAGGCGAGCTTTATAAGCGTTGCACTTGTCAGTAAACACTACAATTTCTGCAACGTTTTCCGTTTCTTTTTCCAAAACTATTTCGTCGCCTTCTTTAAGACGTTGTTCACCTGAAGTACGAAGTGAAACAAGAGTGATTTTTTTAAGGTAACCGTCTCTTGAAAAGAATACGCGTACGTTATAGTTTTCAATAACCTCTTCTTCGGTAAATTCTTCAATTTCGTCATTACCGATTATTGCGGTTTTTCTATCCTGTCCGTATTTCTTGCTTATTTCTTTTAATTGCTCAATAATAACTTCTTTGATTTTTTCTTCATCGCTGTAAATTGAGCGAAGTCTTGCAATTTCATCAATTAAGTCTTCAATATCCTGTGTACGTTTTAAAATATACTCTTTGTTAAGGTTACGAAGTTTGATTTCAGCAACAAATTCGGCCTGTGTTTCGTCAATTCCAAAGCCCTTCATAAGGTTTGGCACAACAAGTTCATCTTCATCTGTTTCACGGATGATTTTAATTGCTTTGTCAATATCCAACAGTATCTTTTCAAGCCCTTCAAGCAGATGAAGCCTGTCTGATTTTTTGCCTATGTCATAAGCAAGTTGACGTTTTATACATTCTATACGGAATTTTGACCATTCTGATAGAATTTCACGTATACCCATAACTTTAGGAGTACTGCCAATTAGGATGTTAAAGTTACATCCGAAGCTATCCATCAGGGTAGTCATCTTAAATAGTTTTTGCATAAGCTTGTCCGGGTCAGTGCCTCTTTTTAAGTCTATTGTGATTTTTAGACCATTCTTATCCGTTTCATCACGGATATCGGAAATTTCTTTAATTTTATTTGCTTTTATAAGTTCAATTATTTTTGCAAGTATAATATCTGATTTTGTGGTGTAAGGTATTTCTAAAATATCAATACAGTTATTCTTTTTGTCATACACGTATTTTGAACGTATTTTAAAACTACCGCGACCTGTTTCGTAAATGCTTTTCATTTGGTCAGCATCATATATAATCTCACCGCCTGTTGAAAAGTCGGGTGCTAAAAGTGTTTTTGAAATATTACACTTTTCGTTTTTTAGGAAAGCTATTGTTGTAGCGCAAATTTCCTTAAGGTTAAAACTGCATATATTTGATGCCATACCTACTGCAATACCCATATTTGGGTTTACAAGAATATTAGGAAACTTTGTAGGCAAAAGGACCGGTTCCTTCATAGTATTGTCATAGTTGTCTACGAAATCTACAGTATCCTTGTCAATATCTGAAAAGATTTCAGCACAAATAGGTGCAAGCTTTGCTTCGGTATAACGTGGGGCAGCATAAGCCATATCGGAATAATGCTTACCAAAACTACCCTTACTTTCTACCAATGGGTGCAAAAGTGCTTCGTGTCCTTCAGTAAGGCGTACCATCGTTTCATAAATAGCTGCATCACCATGAGGATTAAGCTTCATTGTCTGCCCTGCAATGTTAGCGGATTTTATGGTTTTACCGTTTAAAAGACCCATTTTGTACATTGTGTATAAAAGCTTTCTGTGTGAGGGTTTTAACCCGTCAATTTCTGGAATTGCACGGGAAACGATAACGCTCATTGCATAGGGCATATAGTTTTGTTCTAAAGTATCAGTTATTGCCTGATCTATAAAATTCACTTCAATTCATCCACCTTATCACATTTTTCCCATGGGAACTGCACATCTGTACGGCCAAAATGTCCGTAAGCTGCAGTGTTTTTATAAATAGGGTTTCTAAGACCCAAATTTTCAATAATTGCGGCAGGGCGAAGGTCGAATACCTTTTTAACTCTGCTTTCAATTTCTTCAACAGGTATTTTTTCAGTACCGTATGTGTCTATAAGTATGCTTACAGGGTTTGCAACACCGATGGCATAAGCAAGCTGAATTTCGCATTTATCTGCAAGACCTGCAGCAACAATGTTTTTGGCAACATAACGTGCAGCATAGGCAGCTGAACGGTCAACCTTTGTAGGGTCTTTGCCTGAAAATGCACCGCCACCGTGTTTAGCGTAGCCGCCATAGGTATCTACAATAATTTTTCTTCCTGTAAGACCGCTGTCTCCGTTAGGCCCACCAATAACAAACTTGCCTGTTGGGTTAACAAAAATCTTTGTATTTTCGTCAAATAGTTCTGCAGGTACTATTGGTTTAATTACATTTTCAATAATATCTTTTTCAATTTGTTCATGTGTAACATCTTCACTATGCTGAGATGAAACTACAACTGTATCAATACGTACAGGCTTGTCTTCGTCATATTCAACAGTAACCTGTGTTTTGCCGTCAGGACGAAGGTATGGAAGGATACCTTGCTTTCTTACATCTGTAAGACGTTTTGCCATTTTGTGAGCCAATGATATAGGCATAGGCATAAGTTCCGGAGTTTCGTTGCAGGCAAAACCGAACATCATACCCTGATCACCTGCACCTGTGTCGAATTTATTATCATCACCTTTTTTAGCCTCTAATGACTTGTCAACACCCAAAGCAATGTCGGCAGATTGTTCGTCTATTGCGGAAATAACTGCACAAGTATCACAGTCAAAACCATATTTTGCACGGTCGTAGCCAATTTCACGGATAGTTTCGCGAACGATTTTCTGAATGTCTATGTAACATTCTGTTGAAATTTCACCCATAACAAGTACAAGACCTGTTGTGCAGGCGGTTTCACAAGCCACACGTGCATTTTTATCTTCTTTTAAAATTGCATCTAAAACAGCATCTGAAATCTGATCGCAAATTTTATCGGGATGTCCCTCTGTAACAGATTCTGATGTAAAAAATTTTCTTGCCATAATCTTGCCTTTCTGACCTTGGATTTGTGAACCACCGTTCGGTCATACGGTGTTTGTATTATAAAAACTATATACCAAAAATTTTAAGAACACCTGTTGTCATAAGTGTAACAACCAACCCTGCAGTAACAACACCCAATGTAATTGATGGCAAAGCTCTTTTAAGTCTCATATCCATAAGACCTGCAATTAACGCACCTGTCCAGGCACCTGTGCCGGGAAGAGGAATTGCAACAAAAATGAACAAACCCCAAAACTTGTATTTTTCAACAGTTTCCCTTTTTGAGTTTCCACGTTCTTCAATCTTTTCAATCATACCGCGAAATATTTTAAATTGTTTCATCCATTTAAATATTTTTCGTATAAATAAAACGATGAAAGGTACCGGAATAAGGTTCCCTATACAACATAAAATTAATGATTCGATTGAGTCCAGACCATATTGCGTAATAGCAAGCGGAATTGCAAGCCTGAGTTCGGCAACAGGTATCATGGAAAGAAGTATAACCGCAACTTCGTGAGGCATACTTGAAACAAATTGTATCAGTGCTTCTTTCATAACAATCTCCTTTTAGTGAATACTGTACAAACAAACATAATAAACTAATTATATTATATATTTTTTTAAAATAAAAATCAAGAAATATTTAGTTTTTAGTATAAAATTATTGAAAAACTTTAACATTGACACCAAAAGCCTTTAGGGTGTATACTATTATTATTGATAAAATAAGAAGGAGGTATGAATATGTCAGCAGAACTTAATGAAATCAGAAATGATTTTACTCCTGATTTTGAAATATTGAGTGAACTTCTTGAAAACAGACAGTTTATAAAACTCAAAAACGAAATTTCTGAAATGAATGAATATGACGTAGCATCATTTATAGAGGAACTTGAAGACGAAAAAATAATACTTGTTTTTCGCCTTTTGAAAAAAGATATGGCATCTGATGTATTTGCATATCTTCCATCAGATACACAGGAACATATTATCGAGCGTATTAACGATACTGACTTGCGCGATATTATAGATGACTTATTTGTGGACGACGTAGTAGACCTTTTAGAAGAACTTCCTGCAACAGTTGTAAGAAGAATTTTAAAAAATGCAAATCCTTCAAAAAGGGAAATTATTAATCAGTTCCTTAAGTATCCTGAAAATAGCGCTGGTACAATTATGACGGCGGAATATGTTGCTCTTAAGAAAAATATGACCGTTGCAAAGGCTATTTCGTATATACGCAAAAATGGTGTGGATAAGGAAACAATATACACCTGTTATGTTACAGATGCACACCGTCGCCTTGAAGGTGTTGTTACTTTAAAAGAGCTTGTAATGACAGACTCGGAAACTGTCATTGAAGAGTTAATGGATACACACGTTATACATTGTGTTACTACGGATAACAGGGAAGATGTTGCCCGTATGTTTACAGATTACGACCTTTTGGCACTTCCTGTTGTTGACCATGAGGAACGTATTGTTGGTATTATCACAGTCGATGACGCCGTTGACGTTATTGAAGAAGAAACTACGGAAGATATTGAAAAAATGGTGGCTATTACACCTACCGAAAAGCCATATTTTAAAACAAGTGTTTTTGAAACATGGAAAAGCCGTATTCCATGGCTTTTAGTGTTACTTATATCGGCGGTATTTACAGGAAGCATTATAGGGCATTATGAACATGCACTTTCAAAAGCAGTGATACTTACTTCATTTATACCTATGCTCATGGGTACGGGTGGTAATTCGGGCAGTCAGGCTTCGGTTACAGTTATTCGTAGTATGTCTCTTAATGAAATAGAATTTAAAGATTTTTTTGTGGTTTTGTGGAAGGAAATAAGGGTTTCATTCCTTTGCGGTTTGTCCCTTGCTGCAGTTACATTTATAGAGGTGTTTTTCCTTAATAATTCGGGGAATATTATGATACCGATTGTTGTTTCAATAGCTATGCTTTTAACTGTTGTAATTGCTAAAATTATTGGTTGTGTACTACCTATGCTTGCTGAAAAGGTGGGCCTTGACCCTGCGGTTATGGCAAGTCCGTTAATTACAACGTTGGTTGATGCCATAAGTTTAATTGTGTATTTTAAAATTGCGTGTATGCTGATACCTCAGCTTTGGTAAATTATGCTAGAAAATATTTTAAGTGATAAATTAAAAGACAATTTAATAGGTGACAAAGCTTTTTATAAAAAGGTTATGCTTATTATTATCCCTATAATAATACAAACCACAATTACAAATGTGGTAAGTTTTCTGGATAATATAATGGTGGGCAGAGTTGGAACCTTGGAAATGTCTGCAGTTGCTATTATAAATCAGCTTATATTTGTATTTAATCTGTGCATATTCGGTGGCCTTTCCGGTGCAGGGATATTTGCAACACAATATGCAGGGGCAAAAGATATAGACGGGGTAAGAAATTGCTTCCGTATGAAAATATATATTTGCCTTGCGGTACTTGCGGTTTCGATAGGGATGTTTACTGCTTTTCCTCAACAACTTGTAGGTATGTACATTGCGGAGGGCACGTCTTTGGCTGATGTTGACGCTACAATGGGGTTTGCAACATCATACCTTAAAATAATGGTAGTGGGACTTATACCTTTTGCAATTTCACAGGTTTATTCAAGTGCACTTCGTGAAACAGGGGAAACAAAAATACCTATGTATGGTAGTGTTGTTGCAATAATAGTAAACACCATACTTAATTTTCTGTTGATTTTTGGTATGTGTGGCTTTCCTCGTCTTGGGGTTATTGGTGCGGCAATTGCAACGGTGGTTTCGCGTTTTTGCGAAATGGTGCTTATTATTATAATTGCCCATATAAGACGTGATGAGTTTACTTTTTTAAAAGGAGTATACCGTTCTTTTAAAATTCGCTCAATGGTATGGAAGGGTATTTTGAAAAAGGGCATTCCTATTTTGATAAATGAGTTTTTATGGTCTTTAGGCGTGGCTATGTATTTGCAGTGTTATTCGGCACGAGGGCTTAATGTTGTTGCATCGGCAAACATTGCATCAACCGTTACAAATCTTTTTAATGTGCTATTTATAGCCTCTGGTAATGCTATTGCCATTATGGTAGGGCAGTGCCTGGGGGCAAATGACATTTCAAACGCCAAGAAAACGGTATGGAGACTTATTGCATTTAGTTTTGCAGGATGTGTGGGAATCGGGGTAATTCTTGCTTTGATTTCAGGGATAATTCCGCAAATTTATAATACAGAGCCTTATGTAAAACATCTTGCAACAAGCTTTTTGCTTGTATCTGCGGCTTTAATGCCTGTTGTGTCCTTTACGCATAACTGTTATTTTACCATACGTTCAGGCGGGAAAACTTTTGTAACTTTTATTTTTGACAGTGGGTTTATGTGGGTTGTAGGTGTCCCTGTCGCTTACTTGCTTGCTAATTATACTCAGCTAAATATTGTTGCAGTTTATTTTTTAGTAAACGGGCTTGAGTTTGTAAAAGCGATAGTTTCGTTTGTGCTTGTGAAAAATGGTATATGGATAAGTAATATTGTAAAATAAGCAAAAGCACTTGCTAAGGTAATTTTTAGCAAGTGCTTTTTGAATTTATTTAATATCATTTACAACATGTTCGGGTGGTACAAGAAGTTGTTCAGGATTTTCAAGTATTTTTTTAAGCTTTTTAAAAGCTGTTGCATAGTAATGACCATCACATATACGTTCATCAGAAACAACTGTAAAGTCAATTACACGGCGTTTTATAACTTCGCCTTCCTTTGTTGTTTCGTAAACTGTACGCTTTGCCCCAAGTGCAATAAATATAGGAAGGTTACCAAAGTCATATAGATGGTGGTATACAGGCGGAATACCTAAAGACCCCAAATTGGTAATAAACAAAGAACCGTGAAAAGGACTTAATTTTGTAAGGAAACGTGGTAGCAAGCCAAAATAGTCAAGTAGTTTTAATAGACTTATTGCAAATCTAAGTAAAATTCTTGGTAGGCTTACAAGTATCCTTGCGGCGGTATCCATGTTGTTTGTATCACCTTCAGCACGATTTTTTTCAATTTCATCATTTAGGTTGTTATATATGCCTGTTAGGGTATCGTCAGGCTTTGCATATAGCTTTACAACGGTTTCAGGAGAGTTAAGTTTAAGCTCCTTTTTTACAACCATGCAAATTTCTATACCATTACGTGCATAAAGACGTTGACCTCTTATAAAGCGGTTAATACCGGGTAATTGTGATACAACTCTTATATATGACGCCATAAGTATATGAATCATACCAAGACCAGTCATACCCTCCAAACGTTTTTCTCTTATTAACTTTTCACACTTATCTATATCTACCGTTGTGAAAAAAGTGTTTGATGCCCCCGTGCGGGTAGGCATTAAAAAAGGTGATATAGCATCCATAGGCATGCCACCTTTAATTCGTCTGCCATCCTTTCGGCTCATTAAAACACCCCTTTTTACTTTATTATACACCATTATACTACATTTTTTGTCAAATATCAACATAAATTAAAAACCAACATTGATTTTGGTATATATTTATGATAAAATTATATATATATTGTGAATTTTTATGAACGGAGTTTTTTAAATGAGTACAATTTTTTTATCCGGCACAATTAACGACATGAAAAAGGAACGAGATGTTTTCCATAATATTATATTGCCAAAACTAGACCGAGTTTTGTCAAACTACGGCAGTTCTGTAAGTTTATGCGATTTGAGTTGGGGTTTAAACACGCAGGATAAAGGAGAGGAAGAAAGCACAGGCAAAATGCTTGAAGTGTGTTTTGACTTAATACGTTCAGCATCACCTTTTTTTGTTGTGATACTTGGGGATCGTTATGGTTTGATACCAGACGAAAAAGGTTGTGAAACCTTGGCACAAAATGGCATAGAGTATCATGGTCAGTCTATTGTTGAAATGGAAATGGAATATTACAACCTTCAAAAGGCAGGTAAGGCTAATCGGGCAATATACCTGTTCCGCCAACCTATACCCGCCGAGAAGATGACGGAAGAAAACCGTAAAATTTATTTAGCCGAAAACGATGATGAACGTTTAAATGTTGAAAGGCTTAAGGAAAAAATAAGAAAAGAAAATCCCGGAAGAGTATTTTCGTATGCTGTTCAGTGGGATGCAGTAAGCCAGGATTATAGTCTTGATGAATTTGTTGAACTTGCAAATGAAAAGCTTGAACTTGAACTGACTGAAATTTTAGGAAGCTTGTCTATTGTTACGGATGAGGAAAAAACAATTAATGAAAGTAAGGTATATTTTGAAAAACGAGCAAGTCATTGTGTTGAAAACGCTGATGTTGCTGAAGGTTTATTTGAAGATATGCTTGGGCAGATTTCAGGCAAAGACAATGATATAAGTGAGGAATTAAAGGAAATATATCGTAAATCCGGAAGAATTGGTTTCGGTGATAGTTGGGAACCATTTAAGGCTTTGCTTATAAAAAAAGATGGGGAAGAAAGTACTCTTATAGCAGATGTTTATATGAACTCTTTTGAAAAGGACATTTCAAAAAATGTTATTCGTGTTCCTTTTGTTGCAGGTATAAATGAATATGCTTTTAGTGGTCAGCACTTGCTTGATTGCATAATAAGGGCAATAGAAATAAGGCTTTTGCAGAATGAAAATATTTTGTGGAGAAATGGCAGCGATATGCGTCAAAAGGCTATGAAAATTATTGATTTTAAACCTTTTGGAAGATATCCCATAAGCACAGTAGAGGGAAGACGATACTATCTTGAAAAATTACTTAGTTATGCAACAACAAATGGATTTTGTGTATTTTTGTTTGTTCATGGTTTTGAAAAACTTAAAGATGCTTTCGCTCGTGAATTGCAGTTTTTAACAGCTACGGGTGAAGAAAATAATTCTATATATATGTTTCTTGAATTAACGGATAAATACTATAAAAAGATGACTTATATCCAAAGTTGCGATGGTAACTTTATATATAAGCTTAAGCCTGTTAAAACTGCACAGGCAAATAATTCTGTAATAGAAAAAATGGTTGAGTTTGCCAATGAACTTAACCCTATTTTGATAAAGTATATTTTGAAAATGTTTTCAATTACTGAATACGGGGTTTCGAAGAAGATTCTTGAATATATTGCAGTAAATATAGGCGTTAAATGGACCGAGCTTGATTTTGAAGTATTTGTACGCAAGTTTGCAAATGATATAAAATGCAGCCAAGAAGGTTTGTATAGTTTTTACGATTTGTCAGTTAAAGAGGCTGTTTTTGAGGCTGCAAAGCCTGTAAAATTACTTGACATGTACACCGGGTATTTAAAAACACTAACTAGTGAAAGTGAAGAATTTTTTACCGAGTGCATAAGGGTTGCAATACGTCAAAAAGATGCAGACCGTGTATGGGAAATACTTAATTGTTTAACTGATAGCCAAATTAACAATTTAAGTACATATTGTTTAATTTTAAAGGTAATTGAAGATGGGGGAACATGGCTTGTAGAAAATATAAGTCATAAACCTATGGAAAAGGCTGTAATATGGTTTTGCAAAGATTTTTACAAATGGATGGAACATGAAGGACGAGCATCAGAGGTTATGCTGGTTATAAAGTTGATATCAGAAACAGAATGGTGTCCTTTGATTAGTAAAATGCTTTGTCACTCATATATAAGTGAATATTATGACAGGGGTGGCAAACATTCTTTTGCATCCAGAGAATTTGAAAAGGTTTTTGAAATTGCTGAAAAAATTCGTGGAGAATATCCCGTTGAAACATTAAAGGTAATAAGTAATTATACATATTTAAGCTTTTTGTATCAAAGAGATAGTATGGAATATTATGCGAAATTGGCATATTCACGTGCTATGGAACTTTCTGTTACAGATGACACCTTTTTAGCTGTTGTATATGCTTGTTACGATTGGATAAAGGTTTTTACGGGCAAACAACCTGTAAAAGTTATAAATGACAAGTATCAGCAGATTTTTGAAATCTTTTATAAAATGTCAAATACTATTTGCTATGGTTATGATAGAAAACATAAAAGAGATTTCTTTGATAAAATAAAGATTAAGTATATACAGATATGTATGGAACTTTGTGATAGTTACGCTACATTCCTGGCAAACAATTGTAATAATGCAGATGGCATAAGCGTTCCTTGTTATATGACCGTACCTTCAGATACAGGAACAACGTTGATTAAGGAAGAAACTGATTTTGCTACGGCATCTGTATTATATCGTAATTATGCTATTGAAATGGCTAAGATAAAATATAGTGATACTCACAATATAGGTATGCTTGATTTTTACGGCAAGTGTGCGTTGCGCCAGGCTGAATTTATGGCTAAAACAGAAAAAAGTGAAGATGCACAAAAGTTCTTTGAATCGGCAATTTCGGTTTATGAAAACATACTTGATATATGTGTAAGGGAAAGTGATGCCGAAAAAGCAAAGTTAAGTTGTGCTGAAGTATACCTTGGTATGGGTGGAGATAATTGTTATAAGGCGTATGATTTATACAACCAGGTTGATTTTAAATATTTCTCACAGAGCCAGATTGAAAAATTCAGCGAATGTTGCATGAAACTTTCAACAGGTGAAAATGGTGATTTTTATCGCAAACGTGCTCTTGATATTATGGGGCATATTGAGAAACTGAGCTATTCACTTTATTATGATTATTATCAATTCTATAAAACGAAAACCGATGCGTTGCTTCAAAAGAGTGTGGGAAATCTTAGTGAAGAGGATATGACCACAATGTCAATTACAGCAATGTTGCTTGCAAATTGTTTTTTCTGCGGTGCAGACGAGAGTCAGGCTTCAAAATTGTATGCAGAAAATAAAAGCGTAGTTCAAAGTGTTGCCGGTTTTAATGGCGGTATGCAAAACGGTGATATGGTCATAGGGGTTTATAAGTATATTCGAGGTTTTTATTTTGAATACTGTTGCAGAATAGCAGAAGGTAAAAAGGATATTGCTGATACTGCCAAAGAAACTTATAAAAATGGTCTGGAGGCCAAACTTTCTCCTTCACAGGTAAATGCCTGTTTGAATGTACCTTCCCCTGAAAATGTAATTGATTATGTAAGAAAGCAACATGAATTAAAGGGGTAATTTATGAAAACAAAAAAACTTGTATACAGTGCGTTGTTTGCTTCTTTAATTGTAATTATGGCGCTTGTTTCTATTCCAACCCAACCAATTCCGCTTAATATGGCGTTGTTTGCCGTGTTACTTGCAGGGGGGATACTTGGTAAAAAATATGGAACCTTAAGTGTTGTTGTATACATATTGCTTGGGGTTGCAGGTATTCCTGTATTTGCAGGGTTTCGGGGCGGTTTAAGTGCTTTGATTGGACCTACGGGAGGATTTATTGCAGGTTATATTATTGTTGCATTTATAACAGGTATAGTATATGAAAAAACGATAAAAATCAAATATACTCTGCCTGCTATGATACTGTCGGTTATCCTTTGTTATGTAATGGGTACAATATGGTATTGCTTTGTAATGAACAGCAGTTTTTTAACTGCAATTTCGGTTTGTGTGTTGCCCTTTATAGCGGGGGATGTTTTAAAAATAATGTTGGCAGTATTATTTTTTAATAGGTTTATAACAAAATAAAATATTGAATAATAAAAATATCGAGGAAATATTGTTCCTCGATATTTTTTATAATATTATAGAAATAAATTGTATATTATTTCTTAATGGGATATGGATTTTGTTCGTCAGTTAAATCAAGCAGAAAATCGGTACTTGTATTATAAAATTTTGCTAAAATAATAAGGTTTTCACCTGTTGGTATCAGAGTTCCTTTTTCGTATTTTGATATAACACTTTGATTTATTCCTGTTTCCATTTGCACCTTAAGTTGGGTATAATCTTTAATAACACGAATTAGTTTAATGTTTTTCATATATACCACCTATTCTTATTGTGAATATTAAATTCACTTTTTTACTTTTCTATTATATTATCTCATATAAAATTCTTGACAAAAATAAATTATAGTCATATAATATGCACATATTGAATAAATTATAAATATGAATAGGAGAGGTATCTATGAAAAAAATTATTTGTTTGATTTTAATAGTAAACTTATTTATTCCCGCGTTTGTTTTTGCAGACAAGCCTATTAGTGTTACACTTAATGGTGAAAAAATAATTTTTGATGTTGAGCCGGCACTTATAAAGGGGCGTACAATGGTTCCTATCCGAGCAATTTTTGAAGCTATGGGTGCAACGGTTGTTTGGGATAATAATACGCAATCTGCCATTTGTACAAAGGGAGATACTGTTGTGAAAATGACTATTGATTCACCAACAATATATATTAATAATGCAGAATCTCAAATGGATACATCGCCTGTAATTATTAATGGTCGTACACTTGCACCTGCAAGATTTGTTGCAGAGGCATTTGGTTATAATGTGGAATGGGATGACAAAAATAGTATTGCAAAAATAACAAGTGATAACGCGAATGCTAAAAAGGAAGAAGTATCGGTAACTGATGATTTTGTTGTTGATATATTGGATAAATCGGTAGGTTCTTTTTATATTCCGTATCAGAGCGGATTGCCAGAAATAACATTGAAATATGGAGCGGAGTTTCAACCATATTATGAAAGTGAAATAGTATATATTAAGTTAGAAAGTAATTCTTATATGGTAGTGAATAAATCATACAGTGAATATAG
>JAZSRE010000124.1:0-7533 GCA_045538345.1 Clostridia bacterium | reverse complement strand
CAGATTCCCAGATAATAAATTGCTGTTTGTTTGAGCCAGCTTCTGAATTATAGAAAGCAGTAGAACTGTTACCATAAACAGTGCCGTTTTCCATACCATCAAAGTTAGTTTCTGTAACTACCATTTCAGTTACTGCTGGTATTTCAGGTTCCGGTTCTTCCGGCTGTACGCTTTCAGGAATGTTCGCACTTGAATCAAATGCAATTTTGATGTTATCATAACCTGTTGATGCTGATTCATCACCATAGAAACGAACATCGTTAATTGCCATATTCTTTATGTTTGCATCACCTGTAGCTGTATAAATGTATACACCATCTACTGCAACAATTGTATTAAATGAACCAGCTTCTGTTTTGTATACATAAATGTCTACCTTCTGCCACTGTCCTGGTTTAATGTTAGCAGGTGTGCTTGTTACAGTTGTGAATGGTTCATAAGTTGTGTAACCTGATTCAGCTTTATCATTAGTTGAATATGCAGTGATCATACCATTCATTGCCTTAACAGTAAGCGAGCTTCTTTCACCTGTATTGGATGCAGTATGACCCAAGAATTTCATGAAGAAAAATCTCTTAGTTGCTGTATCGTTTTCAGGCACTTTAATATCATAACTCATATGTAGAGTATTATATGTTGTGCCATCCCAACCATGCTCTGCAAAGAAGTTCTGATCTTTTCTGTAGTTGTAACCAATTGTACCAACAGCATCTATGTATGTTCTTCCACCTTCTTCTACTACTGTAGAACCAGGTGCCCACATATAAAATGTCTGTTTGTTTGAACCAGCCTCTGAAGTATAGGATGCTGTGTCACTTGTACCGTATACAGTGCCGTTTTCCATACCATCAAAGTTAGTTTCTGTAACTACTTTTTCGGTAACTATTACTGGTTCTGGATCCGGTTCTGGGTCCGGTTCTGGATCTGGTTCTGGATCTGGTTCTGGATCCGGAACAACTATTTCTCCACTTTCAGGAATATTATTACTTGAATCAAATGCAATTTTGATGTTATCGTAGCTTGTATATGCTGATTCATCACCATAGAAACGAACATCATTAATTGCCATATTCTTTATGTTTGCATCACCTGTGGCTGTATAAATGTATACTCCATCTACTGCAACAATTGCATCAAATGAACCTGCTTCAGTTTTGTATACATATATATCTACCTTCTGCCACTGACCTGCCTTAATATCTGCAGGTGTGCTTGTTACAGTTGTGAATGGTTCATAAGTTGTGTAACCTGCTTCAGCAGAATCATTAGTTGAATATGCTGTAATTTTGCCATTTACTGCAGAAACTGTAAGTGAGCTTCTTTCACCTGTGTTTGATGCAGTGTGGCCTAAGAATTTCATAAAGAACATTCTCTTAGTTGCTGTATCATTTTCAGGCA
Source organism: Clostridia bacterium (assembly GCA_045538345.1). Taxonomy (GTDB): domain Bacteria; phylum Bacillota; class Clostridia; order Monoglobales; family Firm-18; genus CAZNKU01. The sequence goes on along the minus strand of JAZSRE010000124.1, from coordinate 6,135 downwards.
CCATAATATCATAGCTTAAATGCAATGTATTATATGTTGTGCCATCCCAACCATGCTCTGCAAAAAAGGTCTGAGCCTTTCTGTAGTTATAACCTATCTGGCTAGCTTTTGTAGTTATATATTTTCTTCCGCCTTCTTCTACTGCTGTAGCACCAGATTCCCAGATAATAAATTGCTGTTTGTTTGAGCCAGCTTCTGAATTATAGAAAGCAGTAGAACTGTTACCATAAACAGTGCCGTTTTCCATACCATCAAAGTTAGTTTCTGTAACTACCTTTTCAGTTACTTCTGTAGGTAATTCAGGTTGGTTAGGTTCCTCTGATTCTTCAGGTTCAGCCATTTCAAATGAAGGAATATCGTCACTTGAACCAAGTGCAACTTTGATATTATCATAGTTTGTAACTGTTCCGTCAGTTTCAAATCTGAATCTGAATATACCCATATGAGTTGCCGTTGATGTACCTGTAAAAATTCCCTTACCATCTACAGTAACTACTACATCAATAGTATTCTGTTCATTTTTATACACATATATATCTACTTTTTGCCACTGACCTGCCTTAATATCTGCAGGTGTGCTTTCTCCGCCTGAAAATGGGTTGTTTCCTGCAGATGTAACACTGAACTTGCCATTTATTGCATCAATTTGAAGTGATGTTTGCATATAATGGGAATCTTTACCATCCGCTGATGTGCCAAGGAAATTCAAAAGAACATCTCTTTTGGTTGATGAGTCATTTTCAGGCACCTTAATATCATAACTGATATGCATCATATCGTATATAGTATAAAGACCATAAGGTACCAATTCACTATGCTTTAGGTTTGCAATATACAAAAGTTCGGAAGTTGTGTTAATGTAACTTCTTTCACCTTCGGTAACGGCTTTTGATGAACCGCCAAGGCTACTACCCATTTCGCCTATTGCAATTTTAGGACTGAAGCTTGAATAAGAAGTACCATTTGTAAGGCCTTCAAAATCTGTTTCTACAACAATTACTTCAGGTGTAACACCCTGGGCATTTTCGTATGTAGGAATGTCTGCACTGTCATCAAGTGCAAATCTGATGTTATCATACCCTGTTGCAGTTTTACCATCACCAAAGAAATATGCAGCACCTATTGACATATATTTAATATTTTCTGTACCGATACCCTTATAGATAACTACACCGTCTACGGCAACTGTTGCGTCAATTCTATTGCCTGAAGCAACTTCCTTAAGATAAATATCAACTTTTTGCCACTGTCCCGCCTTTACATCTGCTGTAACAGAATATTCAGGAATGTATGGATTGTATGTTGTATAATTCGTATGAGTACCATTTGCAGAAGTTACAAAGAATTTACCATCTACTGCATGGACAGAAAGCGGTGACCTTATATATGTGGTGTTATTCTGCCCACCATGTTGCAGATAAAATTCTCTTACCCTTGCAGTGTCATTAGCAGGTACATTAATTTCATAACTAACATGCAAAGTATCATAACCTTCACTGCCATATCCATAATCGTCTACAAGGTTGGCATTGGTCTTCCAATAGTTAAAACCACTTCTTATTTCCTTAGAATTGATATATTTTCTATCTCCACTATGTACAGCGGTAGCAGAGCCATTGTCAGTTACATTATATCTGGCTGTATAAAGGCCTCCGTCTGCATTTCCTCCGGAATAAGCATTACCATTTGTCAAACCATCAAAATTTACTTCTGTAAGTAAAATTTCTTCAATGTCAAATGTTTCTACAAGGTCTTTAAATGTCATATTTCCATTAACAACTGTATAAGGAACCTTGTTTGTCTTATTGTATTTTACATAAGTTGCAAGTGATGAATTAATAAGAGTATTTTCCAATACCTTAATATCTTTTTCTGATGAATGGAAATTTAAAACATCGCCTGTTATGTCAAATGAAAGGCTTGCCTTTTTACCATCATCAGTACTTATAATCGAAGTAGAGCCCTTCTTTACAAAGGAACCGTCTACCATATAAAGTGATACAATATTTCCTGATGTATCTTCTTCTACCAATAATGTATTGGCATCTGTTGAATAGCTACCAACACTAACTGTTGTACGAAGTGAATCATCATTTAAATGATAGTAATAGAAATTGTTTTGTTCACTTGTTTTTTTGTTTTTAACAGTAAATGTAAACAAGTTGATTTTTTCATCACTTAGGCTATTTGTTAGCTTAGTAGCAGTAATATCATAATCTTCTCCAACATCCATTGGCATTATGATTGTACTAAATACACCATTACCTGTTTTGTTTTTATAAAGCATAGCCTTTTGGCTATCTTTAATTTGTCCTGCTTTTTCGGAATACCAGGTACCTCTTATTTCCGACTTACTGATACTTGATGCATCAACAGGAACAAGCATAACATTAGGTTCGTCAGTAAAGTTACTTCTTATAACCTTGGTTGTTGAATCAATTGTCATATTAGCACCCGGATACAAGTGCCAGTTTTGCGCATATTCATTTGTAGCAGATGTATTTGTTGGTACATGGTAGTCTGTAACAATATAGAATTTTTGATTTTTAAGGAACATTACACTTCGCTGTGAATTGGAAGTTGCATTATAAGCAGGTGTAGAATATTCAACAAAATCGTAGTGATTGTTACTGTCAAAATTCATCTGAGTACCATCAACGTCTGCCATTGTGTTATTATATTCTGTAACTGCACCACTCAAAACAGTACCGTTTGAAAGGTAATTTGCACTATCATTTACCGTAACAATATTATGCTGTTGAGGTCCGCTCATATAGTACACTGTGTTACCTGTCTGTACACCGCCGTAACCCTGGTCAGTAAGCAGATATTTGCCATAAGCAAACATAGCAATAGAAAGGGCATCCTTATGACCGTGTGACCCTACCATTTTATTTGTCATAGCAAGTGCAAGTGCATTTTTTGACCAGTCGGAACGCATAAAAGTACGCTGACCAACAGGGTAGTTTGTTGTAGCAGATTCAGGCAACGCACCGTCCTTGCCTGCAAGATATGAAATTACAGGGTCATCCTTAAACAAATTGTCATACCATGTTTTAAAGGTTGAACTGTATGATGCATAAGGGTCATAAGCATCACCCATGTTAAAGCCGCCCAAATATGGACCACTCTGGTTAAACAATGACATTACATTGTCATAAATAACCTTTGTTGTGCTTTCGTTGTATGGTAAATCCTCACCTGTTTCCTTACTTGTTGTAAATGATGAAAATGTACCAAGAAGTGTATTTGTATAATTGGATGAAAGCTCGTAACTCATACCGTCTGCAAATGTAAAGCCTCCAAAAATTCTGTCATTTTCAGTCTCTGTTTTGCCTAACCATTCATCATGCTTTACAAATTCAGGGAAACGTGCACTCATATCATACACTGCAGCTGTCGAATATGTTGCCCAGTTATTGTTAGTTTTACCAAAACAGTTAGTTGCATGATAATCTGTAAGCATCCACAAATGTTTTAGATATGCAGTTAAAACCTCACCGGTCATATATTTACTTTCCATAAGTCTCAGAATATCGGTAGTTACTCCTGAAATATGTGTTGACATATCAAGCTGGTTCATAACATTAGGGTCAAGACCTATTGAGTTTATAAGACCCATATACTGTCTTAAATATGTATATGCATATTTTTCATAATATGGTTCAAGTTCAGGATGCTGAGCATAGTAACTATATGCAGTTACAAGGTATGCAGGTTCAACATCACGATGATAACCGCAAACCTTACCCTTAATATTTACATCATTTGATGTTACATAGTCCCAACAGTACATATCATTACATGAAAAATACATATGGTCCTTAAAGGTATTCCAGCAAACTGTATTTTCAAGCCAACTGCTTTCGCCTATCCAGTATGCTGCCATAAGCTTTTCAGCATCTGTACCTGTATGGCGTGCTTTTAACACAATTTTCGCATTTGTAATTGTATCACTGCTTTTAAGACTTGAAATATCAAAGCCTATGAAAGCTCTCTTTGTTCTGTCTTCTGGAGTTGCCCAGGAGCCTGCTTCTTCAGCATACAAAGTTGTTGCAGTACCATAATTTGTACTTGCATATTTTCCACCTTGCAAAGTAGCATCCTTTTTAGGAGTAAAAGTTTTGTCAACACCGTTTACTGTTGCTACAATTTTAGGTGAGTATGAAGATTCTTTTGAATAAATTTCTGCCTGGTTTCTATATTTATCAACTGAGGAAATTACGGTAGTAAATATGTCGTATGAACCTTTTGCTTCATTCAAACGATTAGTTACATCAATTGAAACATCTTCCCAGCTTTTTGTAACGCTGAATGTATTTATAACATAGTTACTTATAAAGTTTGTTACATAAGCATTTCGTGATAAAAGCTGATACAAAGCTTCATTATATTCTATTCTTGAAGAACTGAGTGAATCTACAGATGTTGTTCTATTAGAAGCCACAGTTCTGTAATATTCCAAAAGTTCATTTTTTGCAGTTTCATAATTTCCTGCCTTAGCCGCACTTTCTACATTTGACATAGCCGGGTAATCGGAATATCTGAAATATGGCTGTGATGTCCAGCTTGATGTTGATGAATTCCACTTACCAAAGAAAGCTTCATCGGAAATATAGTCAGGGTCATCAAACATTGGATAGCCGTCTTCTTCATTTCCTCTTGTTGGCATTGTATACCATTTTTCGGTTGTTTCGGTAGCATTTGCAGTTGGGTTAATTGTTGTTGTATTAAGTGTTCTGGTAGTAACACCCTTAACTGTAAGTGGGTAATTTACCACATACCCAACAGTTGCACCAGTGGTGGTTTCAAGTTCAAATTTACCTGACAAAACAACACTTGTAGGGTCGGTGTCTTTTGTTCGGCTGATTTTACCGGAACTTGTCATAACGTCCTTGTTTGAAGTTGTCCAGACAATACCCGGAGCAATTACAGGCAAAGTTACATTTTCAGTAACATTTGAAACGTTACTAACAATTGTTGAAGGTATTGAATTATAAATTGCCTGTGATGAATCTGTAAGTGATGAGTTTTGCTGGTCGCATTCTACTTTAAATGCTTTTAACTTAAAGTATGAATCTACACCATGGCGTTGCATATTTTTTATATATATATTCCTTACAAGCCCTGCCGGAGACAAACCAGTATTTGAATTTATAGCCTTACCCTCAGATACATAATCCCTGTAAGTTACAGTTACATTATCCGCATCAGTATCTATATTAATAACAACCTGTTTATCTTGCCCTGCACCGCCTTTTGTTACCTTATTCCACAAAAATCCTTCTTCATATGTGGTTGGAATTGATGGCCAAGTCATATTTGCCTGATTGGCACTATTGGCATTATACACGCCTATAGTTTCATTATAAAGTCTCAAATTAATATAGCCATCTATATTCATCTGATAAAAAGGCATATCATTGTCAGATTCATTTTTAGAATCAACAACGTAATCAATAGTTATTTTAACATTACCCCTCAAATCGTTTGAATATAATGTCATACCGGTATTTGTATCCTGTTTTTCAAGTGAACCGGTAAAATACTTTTTGAAAAGACCGTCCATATTACCAACTTCCGGGGTATTGGCAGTTTGTGTTACATACACACCATCGTTGTTTTTTATTTCAAATTTTGCATGGGTGGGCACATTTTCAATAACCCAACCATAATTATTGCCGTCATCTGTCATAGAAGTATATGTTTCCTCCATAACTACTGCCGCAAAAACGCCTGCAGGAGCAACAGATAACAACATAAGCACAACAAGTATTAAACTTATTACCTTGCTAGTTAATCTCATCGCTAAACCTCCCATTATAATAATGCCATAATATTATAGCATACCACACAAAAAAAAGAAAGTTTTTTTTACACAAAAAAAACCTTCTTTATTTGTATGTTTTTAACAATTTTTATCAAAATTCAAATAAACACTATTCTTTTATTCAAAATTTTATTTCCCAGATATCATCAAGGTCAATTTCGGTTTTTACAACAGTTAACTTTCTAAAGTCCAAGTTTATATTAGAAACTATACCCTGTGTAGAAACATATTCACCATTAGAATAATGTATTACCTTAATCATTATTCCGGTCTTTATATTTTTAACTTTTTCTGTTAATTCTTCT
>JAZSRE010000152.1:0-10181 GCA_045538345.1 Clostridia bacterium | reverse complement strand
CCCCTGTGGGTTACCTGTGTGTCAATTTCAGTGCGAAGAACTGATGCATAATGCTGGTCAAGTTCTCCCGATAGCCTGACAATCATTGTATCCTCTTTGTAGTCAAGATTTGTTTCCATCAATAAGCCTCCTTTTTGATGTATATTATATAGGAAGATTTTCATTTGTCCATTACAAATTTATTACGTTCATCGCACAATTCTACACACTCTTAATATTATTGACAAAAAGAAAATTGTTATCCCAAAAACGCAGAATATTTTTATAGAATTTGCCCATGAATTTAAAAAGCCCCACTGACCGCTTTCTGCAAAAACCGGCAGAGTTAAACTACGGCAGTTTACAATTAAAAAGGTTACAAAAACCGACACAATCCCTTGCAAAAGTTTTGCCATACAAAATATCGGCATAGAAAAGTTGTGTTTTTTCACAATTCCATAAACCTGCAAAACAACAGACAGTCCACCAAAACCAACAACAAAAGATATTGCACAAAGTACAGAAACCGTAAGCTTACCATTTGCAAGGTGGGCTATTCCGTTTGTCATTTCAACCATACCCAAAAGCAATCCTTCAACTGCATCTGCACACGGCGTACGCCCCACAACAGCATTTATTATGCCCGATTCTTTTATAATTCCTGTTACCACCGCAAAAAATATAACAAAACCACACACATAACCTGTAAGGTATACAGATTCTTTCATTGACTGCCCTACAACATCTATGTTTTTACTGCCAACATAACCGCAAAGTTTTTTAACGATTTCTTTTCTTTTGTAATTGGACATAACAACCCCCACAACCAGGGCAGAAATAATATGGGACACATAGAGGGTTACACCTATTTCTCCAAACCCAAGCATCCCCACAGCAACAGAGCCTATTATAAACAAAGGACCCGAATTGTTGCAAAAGCAAAGCATACGCTCGGCCTCTGCCTTTGTACACATCTTTTTCTCGTACAAATCAACAACCGTTCCTGCGCCTGCAGGGCATCCGCTTAAAAGCCCTGTTACCAAGGCAAAAGCCCCACACCCGGGCACGTTAAAAACAGGACGCATTAAAAAGCCAAACGCCTTGCCTGCCCTTTCGGCAAAGCCGTTTTTTATAAGCATCTTGGAACATACAAAAAAGGGGAAGAGCGATGGAACAACGACCTCAAGGCAAATCCTGATACCTTCTGTTGCTGATGCAATACAAAGCTGAGGTTTTAAAAGCAGACCTATTAAGATATAGATAATAAATGCCGTTGAAATTTTCATAATATCACCTTTTAAAATTTATGCTAAATATATATTTTTAGAATATAATTCAATATAGGAGGTGCATTGTTTGCGAAAAACCAAAAATCCGGAAACCAAAAGCAGAATGGAAAAATTTGCAGATGCAATAGAAATGCCAAAAGATGTTATTTCAAACTGCTCTAAAATAACTACCTACAACGACAACCAGATAATTGTAGAAAACTATAAAGGCATTTTAGAATATACAGAAAACAAAATAAGAATAAAAACTCCGGGCAAAATTCTTTGCCTTAGCGGAAGCGGACTATACATTAACGCAATTACGGAATGTGATATTTTAATAGAAGGAAAATTTTCTAATGTGGGGTGGGAATAGATGTTTTTTAAAGCCTCAAATTATATTAAGGGATACCTTGCAATAACAATCGAAGGCACTTTTCCCGAAAGGTTTATAAACCTGTGTGCTAAAAACAATATAGAGCTTTGGAACATCCGCAGGCTTTCCAAAAATTCCTTGACTGCCTGCATAAGAACAGGTGGTTTTAAAAAAATAAGAAAATACTGCAAAAAAACAAAATGCAAGGTTCACATAACAAAAAAGTGCGGTTTGCGGTTTTTAATATACAGATACAGAAAAAGAAAAGCTCTTTTTGCAGGGTTTGCCATATTTTTTATAATACTATGGGCACTTACAAAATTTGTATGGGTTATTGAAATATCGGGAAACGAAAAGCTTGCTGATTCATTTATAATTGAGCAGGCTAAAAAAGCAGGGCTTTACCAGGGTATGCCCACATCTGCCGTAAACATCAGAAACATCCAACATCACATATTAACCAATGTTGACGATATTGTGTTTGTTACCATAAATAAAAAGGGTACAACGGTTTACATAGACATTCGGGAACGGGAAGAAAAACGCCAACATTTTGATAAAAATACACCAACCAATATAATTGCAAAAGAAAGCGGGGTTATAGAATCCGTACTTGTACAAAGCGGTACTGCTTCCGTAAAAAAAGGAGATATTGTTTGCAAAGGACAGTTACTTGTAAGCGGTGCATCAGACAACAAGTTTTACGGCATTAAATATTCCAATTCCGACGCTGTTATAAAGGCCAGAGTCTGGCACGAAGAAACCGTAAATTTACCATATTACAAGGAACATAAAACGCCAACAGGAAAACAACAAAACAAAAACAAGATTTTATTTTTCAATTTTTCAATAAATTTATTTCTAAAAAACAAAATTTTATTTGAAAATTACGACATATTAAGTTATACTAATTATATAAGCCTCGGGGGAGAAAAAAAGCTTCCCATAGGAATTGAAACAAACTGTTACAAAGAGTACCTTATAAAACGCACAAAACTCTCTACGCAACAAACAAAAGATTATATCGTTTCACAAATGAACGACAAGTACAAGGACAGCGAAATCGTAAGCCGTTCCTTTGAAATAAAAAACAACAAGCTGACCGTAACCTTTGAATGTATTGAGGAAATTGGTCTTGAGGAGGAATTAAATGACAACGGAAAAGTATCTGGAAGTTGACAATGTTGAACAAATTCTTAATATTTTTGGGAATTTTGACAGCAATATTAAAATAATTGAAAATCAATATAATGTTCACATAATACACAGAGGAACATCCCTTAAAATTGCAGGGGAAGAAGCTAGTGCAGAAAAGGCTCAACGTTGTATTTCCGGTCTTATTGGTATGTCCGCAAACAACGAACCTATAACCGAACAAAATGTACGATATGTAATTTCAATGGTGGAAGAGGATATGGAAGATAAACTCTACACCCTCGAAAAAGATATTATATGTATTACCTCAAAGGGAAGACCTATAAAGTCAAAAACCCTGGGGCAGAAAAAATACATTGATGCTATTTCTCACAACACCATTACATTTGGTATTGGCCCTGCAGGTACAGGTAAAACCTACCTTGCAGTTGCTATGGCAGTAACAAGTCTCAAGAAAAAGGAAGTAAGCCGTATTGTTATAACACGCCCCGCAGTTGAGGCGGGAGAAAGCCTTGGCTTTTTGCCGGGCGATTTACAGAGTAAGGTTGACCCATACCTTCGTCCACTTCATGATGCACTTTACGATATGCTTGGGGTTGAGGCTTACCAGCGTTACGTTGAAAGAGGGGTTATAGAGGTAGCTCCCCTTGCATATATGCGAGGCAGAACCCTTGATGATTCATACATTATACTTGACGAGGCGCAAAACACCACTCCCGAACAGATGAAAATGTTCCTTACACGTATCGGATTCGGGTCAAGAGCAATTATAACCGGTGACATAACCCAGGTAGACCTTCCCTTTGGTAAGAAAAGCGGTCTTAAAGAGGTAACAAGAATTTTAAAGAATATTGAAGGTATAGAATTTTGCTCACTTACCGACAAAGACGTTGTAAGACACCCACTGGTACAGGCTATTGTAAAAGCTTACGAACGGGACGACAGAAGAAAGGCGGAAAAGGAAAATGAACGACATTCAAAACAGCCAAAACAAGGTTGATTTTACAACCCAGCTTGAAGATACAATAAACATTGTTATAGAAAAAGTTTTTGAATACGAAGATGTAGAGCCAAGAAACGTAAGTGTGCTTATTACAGACAACGATGAAATACAGGGGCTTAACCTGGAATACAGGCAAAAAGATGCCCCAACAGATGTTCTTTCATTCCCCTTGTTTGATGAAGACGGAACCCTTGATGAGGAAGAGCTTGGGGACATTGTAATATCGTTGGAAAGGGCAAAAGCCCAGGCAGAAGAATACAACCACAGTTTAAAAAGAGAGGTAGCTTTTTTAACTGCACATTCAATGCTTCACCTTTTAGGTTACGACCACGAAAACGGCGAACAGGAAATGTATATTAAGCAAGAAGAAATTTTAAATCAGCTTGGAATAACAAGAGATTAAGTCAGGAGAAAAATATGTTTAAATCAGGTTTTATATCAATAATGGGCAGACCAAATGCAGGAAAGTCCACACTTTTAAATGCAGTGCTTGGAGAAAAAATTGCGGCGGTTTCCTCCAAACCCCAAACTACCCGCACACAAATTATGGGTGTACTTACAGAAGAGGACTGCCAGTTTGTGTTTGTGGATACACCGGGTATTCACAAGCCTAAAAACAAGCTTGGAAAGTTTATGATGAAGGAAGTAGAGGCAGGCTCTGACGAGGCAGATGTTGTTCTTTACATGGTTGATGCCTCCGTTTACAACTTTGAACGTGAAACAGAAGTGCTGGATACTATTAAAAGCAACAACATAATACTTGTTATTAACAAAACCGACAAGGTAGAAAAAGAAAGCATTCTGCCTATAATTGCACAGCTTAACAGTCATAGGAATTTTCTTGAAATTATGCCTGTTTCAGCATTAAAGAAAGATGGTCTTGAAAAGCTTCTTGAAATTATAAAGGACAAGCTTCCCGAAGGACCAAAGTTTTTCCCCGATGATACACTTACCGATCAGCCGGAAAAACAAATTGCAGCAGAATTCATACGCGAAAAGCTTATGAGAAATCTTAATGACGAAATTCCTTTTGGTATTGCGGTAACTACCGACCTTATGAAATACGACGAAGAAAAGGACCTTACCAAAATTACCGCCACAATTTATTGCGAAAGGGATTCTCACAAGGCAATAATTATAGGCAAAAAAGGTGAAATGCTTAAAAAAATTGGTTCACAGGCAAGACACGACCTTGAAAAATTTACTCGTTCAAAAGTTTTTCTTGAACTTTGGGTAAAGGTTAAAGATAACTGGAGAAACAGTGATATGATGCTTAAAAATTTCGGATACAAGGAACAAAAATAGAAATTTTTTCATAGAATATAATTACCCTTAATGTCAAATATAAAAACAGAGGTGATTATATGCTTGAACAACTAACTTGGGATTTTTTTACTCGCACAGGAAATATTGAGGCTTTTTTGGAATATTTAAAAATAAAGGAACTGAATACTATTGATAAAGGAAATAACGACTTCGGGAATAATAATTAAAGAAACCAAAGTGGGGGAAGGTAATAAGATTTTTACCATTCTAACCTCCGACTACGGCAAAATTCAGGCAAGCGGTGCAGGTGTACGCAGTTACAAAAGCAAACTTGGTTCAGGGTGTAGCTTGTTTTGTTATTCAGACTTTATTTTTAAACAGAGCAAAAGCAAGGATATATATTCTATTGTTTCGGCGGATAAGAAAATGGATTTTTTCGACCTTAGATATGATATCGAAAAACTGTCCCTTGTAAACTATATATGTGAAATTACAAACTATATCACTATGCCCCAAACAGACTGTTCAAACATTTTGCGTCTGCTTTTAAACACCATATATTATATACAAAAAAACGACTTTGACTCAAAAATAAAGCCTGTATTTGAACTTCGGCTTATGTGTGAAGCAGGATTTGCGCCAAACCTTTCATCCTGCCACAGATGCGGCTCGTCAGAAAATCTTTGTTTCTTCTCAACAGATTATGGTTCCGCAGAATGCGGATTATGTAAAAAGAGTTCCAATATGTCGGCAGATACAAAATCTGCAATGTTATATATTTGTTCTGCTTCTCTTAAAAACATTTTCAGCTTTACAATAAGCAAAGAGGTATCTTTACAACTTTCTGTAATTGCAGAACAATATGTCCTTCATAATCTGGGAATGGTTCCAAAGTCTCTTACATATTTAAAATCAATATAAAAACCCCTTAGTACAATGTACTAAGGGGTTTTGCTTATGGTTTTAGTTTGCGCTTGCTGTTACAATAATCTGGTTAATTTCATATACACCGTAGTTTGATGTACCTACAACAACTATTGTCATTCCAGGCTGAAGAGCCTTAAATGAAGTAATTCTTGAAGATGTTGTATCTGTAACTTTAACTGATGATGTTGCAACTGTCTGTATTTCTTTTGTTTCACCTGTTGCAGCATCTACAACCTTAAGTCCCATTGCATAGTTTGTAGGATGTACGTATGTAATTACACCTGTCAATGTAGGAGAAACTACCAAAGACTGTGTTGAAATAGAAATTATCTTTGTGCTGTCAACTCTGACATCTGCATCTGCACCAAGACGAAGATCGTAAATTGTGCAATCCGACTTACCGTCTACAACAAACTTTGTATCCGCTGTTACAGTGTATGCTGTTTCAGTAGTTGCTGTTTTAATTACAACTTCAGGATTTGCGGAAATAACAATCTTTGAAATTGTACCGCTTAGACTCTTTGATGCGCTTGAAGCTACCAATGAATCAATACCGCCCTTAGAAATTGTAAGAGTTACCGAATCTCCTACCGCAAGGTCTCTGATATCTGCTTTAGTTGTATTTCTTGTAATTGTTGCATCTTCATTAAATACATAGTCTGCTTCGTTGCCGTTTTTGTCAACTACCTTAATTGCTACAACTTCTGAATTTATAACAATATCCTTAATTGTTCCTGTAACCTTTTTGCTTCCGGTTTCAACAGTTACTTTTGTTATGTATCCACCCTGAATTACAAGTGTTGCATACATATTTGTTTTGATATCTGCGTATGAAGATATGTTGTTATTTACTATATATTCACATGAAGTAGGATCAATAGGATAAGTCTGAGCACCAAGTGTACTCTTCATTGTAATTTTCTTTGTTCCTGATGTTTCAGATATTGAAGAAATTGTACCTGAAACAGTCTGGTAAAGTCTTGATGTTAAAGCATCAATATATCTTACTTCACCACCCTGGTAGTGAATTCTTATGTACTGACCTACACTTAGAGAATCAACTTCTACTGCTTTGCCATCTATTTTAACATCAACATCTTCATCAAGTTCTTCAATTTTTGATGAACCGTTTACTGTAAGTGTAATTACCAAGTCATTCTTTGCAGTTAAAATACCTTCAACAACTGAACAGTCCATATATTCTTCAGCGCGATACATAACTGTAGAAATCATTGCACGTGTAAGTTCACCGTTAGGATTGAAGTTGTTATCTTCAACACCCTTCATAAGACCTATATCTGAAACATATTTAACATAGTTCTTTGCTTTTGATGAAATAGATGACGCATCTGCAAAATCAAGTTTTGCGTTTTCATAAGCAAGAGCTTCTTTTTCCCCGCCAATTAGTTTTGTAAGCAAAATTGCAGCTTCATATCTTTTAAGAGATACATTTTTTGTGGATTCTGAAATGTAATTTGGCAAATCGTCAACATTAAGAACACCACAATAAAGCAAATAAGCAATTTCATCCTTATAGTCAATTTTGTATGAAGATAAAACACCTGAATAATTATTTGCAGCTGCTTCTGCATATTCCGCATTTTCTTCAAAATCAACACCCATTATACGTGATGCAATAATAAGTGTTTCAAGATGAGTAACTGCACGGTCAGGTTTAAATGTTCCGTCAGTATAACCCTTTAGTATACCTCTGTCAACCATACTGTCAATGGCTTCTTCAGCCCAACTGTGTCTTGCCTCAATATCAGGAAATGCTACCGCATTTACAACCGCCATTGAACAAACCACAAGCATAACCGCAGTAAACAATGAAAGTAATTTTTTGAAATTCATTCTTATCCCTCCAAATTGTAGTATGTAGTAGTAAGCTTTTATACCTATCTACTATATATTGTATCACAACAATTTTAAAATAGCAATAACAAATTACAAAATTGGAAAATATTTAGCATTGAATTTTTGAATAAAATAATGTATTATCGTATTCGTGGTTGACATAATGTTGCATAAAAAGTAAACCTGCTGTTTTTCAACATTAAAAACCCAAAAATAATCCAAGGAGGAAAAACTTAATGAGTAATATCAAAAGAATACTTTCATTGACAATAGTATTTATTATGACAGCTACGATAGCTATAACAGCTGTATCAGCAGCTACATTGCCAAATGATGTAATCGGCACAAAATACGAAGAAGCCGTAGAGCTTTTAAATGCCCTTAACATTATGGTTGGTGATGACACAGGGGAATTTAGACTTGAAGACCCTATCAAACGTTCGGAGGTTGCAAAAATTGCCACTGCAATTTCAGGGCTTACCGAGGTTGCCGAAAGCACAAAAACACAAGCAAACTTCCCTGACGTATCAGCAAGCCACTGGGCTAACGGATACATTAACGTATCTCAGGCACAGGGCTTTGTTATCGGTGACGATACAGGTAAATTCAGACCCGACGACAACATTTCATTTGCAGAAGCAGTAACAATTATGATGCGAGCATTAGGGTATGACCCTGCCGCAAAATCAAACGGTGGTTTCCCAACAGGATACCTTGTAACAGCAGGTTCAGCAGGTCTGTTTAAGGGCGGGGTATCTGCTCCTACAAATTCAGTTGCAACAAGAGGCATTGTTGCTCAGCTTGCTTTTAATGCACTAACAATTAACCTTATGGAAAAAACAGGGTTTGGTGCATTTGAAAATTACGAAGTTGTAGAAAAAACTCTTCTTTCAGACAAATTGGATGTTGAAAAACTTACAGGACAGGTAACTGCAACAGAAGAAACAACTCTAACAGGTGCATCTTCTCTTAAAGACAACCAGGTACAGATTAAAACAGAAGACACTGTTAAGACATATGTAACTGATTACGATGCCGCAAAACACATAGCAAGAAATGTTATATTCTATGTACAGGAACAGGCTAATGGCGAAAGCAAAATCATTTTGATTTCCGATAACAAAACAAAAAATGAGGAAGTTGAAATAAGCGCCGACCACATAGAAAAAATAACATCAACTTCAGTTTCATACTGGAAAGATAAAGAAAACGACAAAAAAACAACTACAGCAACAATTAAAGAAAATGCCACTGTTTTTTACAATGGCGTTGCTGTAAGCCTTGACATCAAAGAGCTTGAAGCACTAAAAAGCGGAAAAATAACACTTCTTGATACAACAAATGACGAAATATTTGACTACGTATTTGTTACAGAATACAGAAATATTATCGTAGACGAAGTATCACTTGCAGGTAACAGAATTACAGACAAGTTTAACTTGTTAACACTTACACTTGACCCTGAAGATACAAACCTTACTTTTGCAATATACAAGGACGGCAAAAAGATTTCCCTTGAAGATATTAAAGAATGGGATGTTCTTTCAGTAGCGGCAAACGACCACACTATTTCAGAAGCAACAGTTATAAAGGTGTATGTAAGCAACGAAAAAGTAACAGGTAAAATTTCCGAAATTGAAGACGATATGTACAAAATCGGCGACAAGCTTTACGAAGTGGCATCAAACTACAAACAGGCAAACCAGCCGGAACTTAAGCTTGGCGACGAAGGCACATTCTACCTTGACGTTGAGGGCAAAATTGCAGCAGTTGACACTCAAACAAAAGCTGGAAGCAATTACGCTTACCTTATAAACGCCGCAACAGATGGTTCTTTCGACACAGAAGTAAAATTTGAACTTTTCACAAAAGAAGGCGAAACAGTTATCGTTGAAGGTGCTTCCAAAATTAAAGTAAACAGCACAACCGGTCTTAAAGGCGAAGCGGTTATAAAAGCTATCAAGGAAGCTAACGAAGGTTCTGTTAAACAGCTTATAACTTTTGACAAAAACTCAAATGGCGAAATCTCATATATCAACACAGCGTCAGTTAACAAATCATCAGGCACACCGCTTAAAAACACATTCTCTCTTGACTATGCATCAGAAAGCGCAAAATACAATGCGGCATCCAAAAAACTTGGTGGTTTTAACGTAAACTCTCAGACATTGGTATTTGAAATTCCTGCAAACGCAAAAGATAGCGAAGAATATTCAGTTAGAACAATTGATATGTTTGTCGACAAAACAACTTACGACGTTGAAATTTACGACCTTACAGAAGATTTAACAGCAAAAGTAGTTATTGTTAAAAACTCAACAGGTGTTGTTAATGCAGATTCTTCAATTGC
>JAZSRE010000022.1:0-14702 GCA_045538345.1 Clostridia bacterium | reverse complement strand
CATATTCATCATCATTTCATTCCACTGTGCTTTTGTAACTAAAACTTCACGTGGTTTTGTACCGTCAAAAGGACCTATAATACCGCGTTCCTCCATCTGGTCAATAAGTTTAGCCGCACGCTGATAACCCACCTTAAGGTGACGCTGATACATAGCAACAGATGCCTGACCTGCGTCTATTGCCATTTCAACTGCACGTGGCAAAAGCACATCTGCTTCTCTTGCAACACTTTCGTCCTTTGCCTTTGGTGTTTCACCTGCACGTTCAATCTTTTCAATAATGTCTTCGTCATAGACTGCTTCGTTTTGACCTTTTACAAATTCAACAATCTGTTCAACTTCCTTATCACTTACAAAGCAACCCTGTACACGCATAGGCTTTGATGTACCTATTGGGAAATAAAGCATATCACCCTTACCCAAATGCTTTTCCGCACCGCCCATATCAAGTATGGTTTTACTATCTACAAACTGGCGTACTGCAAAGGCAATTCGTGAAGGAATATTTGCCTTAATAATACCTGTAATAACGTCAACAGACGGTCTTTGTGTAGCAATAACAAGGTGCATACCTGCTGCACGCGCCATCTGTGCAAGACGGCAGATGCTGTCTTCAACATCATTTGGTGCAACCATCATAAGATCTGCAAGCTCGTCTATGATAATAACAATCTGCGGTAGTTCTTCACTGTCATTTTCCTTTGCCCAGGCGTTGTAGCCCTTTAGGTCGCGGACATTGTTATCTGCAAAAAGTTTGTATCGGTTGGTCATTTCGTTAACCGCCCACTGCAAAGCACCTGCCGCCTTGCGTGGGTCTGTAACAACGGGAATAAGCAAATGAGGAATGCCGTTGTAAACACCAAGCTCAACTGCCTTAGGGTCTATCATTACAAGCTTAACTTCATTTGGTGTTGCCTTATAAAGAATACTTGTAACAAGTGAATTGATACAAACAGATTTACCCGAACCTGTAGAGCCCGCAATCAAAAGATGAGGCATTCTTGCAATATCACCTACAACAGGGTTACCTGCAATATCCTTACCAAGAGCAAAGGCAAGCTTGCTTTTGAAATTGGCAAAGTCGGCTGTGCCTATAACCTCTCGCATATACACTGCGCTTAAAACCTCGTTTGGTACTTCAATACCTATTGCAGTTTTACCCGGGATTGGTTCAATACGTATACCAACTGCCGCAAGGTTAAGTGCAATATCGTCTGCAAGGTTTGTAATTTTGGAAATTTTAACACCCTCATTAGGCTGAAGTTCGTAACGTGTAATTGTAGGACCACGGCTGTAGTCAACAATCTTTGCTTCAACACCAAAAGAATGCAGGGTTTCAATAAGCTTTTTCGCAGTACGCTGAAGTGCCTCTTCTGCCTAAAGTGAAGGTTTTTCAGGCTCTTTTAAAATTGAAAGAGAAGGATATTTATAGTCAACAGGCTCGTTTGCCGTATCAATATCCACCTGCAAAGCACCCTCTGCCTTTTTAGGCTTGGACGCTTCTTCAATGGCCTGATTTATAGCTTCTGTATCAGGTTCGGCAGTTGCCTGTACCTGACTTTGTACATCCTTGGTAATACCGAGAAAATCAAGGTCTCCGTTTATGTTAAATTCCAACGGTTTATCGTCTTCCATATCTGCAACAAGGTCCATTTCAATTTTATCCTTTTTAGATTTAACAGGTTTATCAGGCAAATCGGAAAACTCTTTTTCAAAGTCAAAAATCTGTTGTTTTATTTTTTTAAGTTTTTTCTGCATTTCGGGAGGCATAGCTTCAGGAATGGTCTGTACCTCTTCTTCTGTCATATTTTCATACTCTTTTGTAAACAATTTCTTAACCAAAGAAATTATTTTGCCTATTTTTATTTCAAATACGCAAATTGCAAGAATTAAAATAACAGAGCCTAAAACTATAACACTTCCCCAGAAGCTTAGAAGATAGTAAAGGGGCACGGCAAGAAGACCACCAATTACACCGCCGCCTTCTCCGCATATACCACTGTTCCACAAGGTAGAGAAAAAGCCTACTATTCCGCCTGTGGTTTCAACTTTATCAACAACATTCCAAAAAGAACATACGCAGATAAATAAAATGAAAGCCATTATAAACTTGCTTTTGTTTTTACCACGATGCTTTTTAAACATATAGTACACGCCACCTGATATAAAGCAAATGCCTGAAATATATGCAGTACCGCCAAACAAGCCTAAAAACAAGCTTTTGAGTAATTCGCCCATAATTCCTGTTATGTCAGTAAACAGACTTATGCTTAAAAA
Source organism: Clostridia bacterium (assembly GCA_045538345.1). Classification (GTDB taxonomy): domain Bacteria; phylum Bacillota; class Clostridia; order Monoglobales; family Firm-18; genus CAZNKU01. The sequence goes on along the minus strand of JAZSRE010000022.1, from coordinate 12,425 downwards.
CACACCAAAAACTATGGATATAACCGCCATGAGGTCATAGTTTAACTTTACATTTGTTTCAGCGTAAGATTTTTGAGAAGATGCCTTCTTTTTTTTCTTTTTACTTACTTCTCGAGCCATACTAAAACTCCTCTTTGTTTCTACTTAGAAAATTGTCGTTTGCGTAATGTAAATTTTTTAACCCGGAGGCCACTGCAAAGAGCGTCCTCCCAACATGTGATAGTGAAGGTGAGCAACAGTTTGTCCGCCATTTTCACCAATATTTGTAACTATTCTGTAGCCATCCTTATCTATACCCTCTGCCTTTGCAATTTGTGCGGCAACCTTAAAGATGTGCCCAACTACTGCACAATTTCCATCATCAATTTCATTTACTGAAGAAATGTGTGCTTTGGGTATAATTAAAATATGTACAGGGGCCTGAGGGTCGATATCGCGAAAAGCGTATACCAAATCGTCCTCATATACCTTTGTTGAAGGTATCTGCCCTGATGCTATTTTACAAAACAAGCAATCCATTTATTTCACCTGATTTTCTACAATATTTTTAACTGCCAAAAGTGCGTCGGCAACTTTTGTTGCGTCCTTACCGCCACCTTGTGCCATATCCGGCTTACCGCCGCCTGAACCACCTGCAATCTGTGTAATTTCTTTTATGATATTACCTGCATGAACGCCTTTTGCAAGAGCATTTTTGGTAGCCATAGCAATAAACATAAGCTTGTCTTCATTGTTTGAAGCCAAAACTGCAACACCTGTATCCATTTTATCACGGATACTGTCGCAAAGTGTACGAAGGTCAGCCACTGCAAGGCCGTCTACCTGACCTGCAACAACTTCTACACCGCAAACTTCAACCTTGTTTTTAATAACATCATCAAGCTTGCTGTTGGCAGCCTTTGCGCTAAGTTCTTCAAGTTTTTTCTTATCTGCCTTTGATTCTGATACCAAAGCCTCTGCCTTTTTGTCAATTTCATTTAGAAGATTTGTCTTTAAAGCCAAAGCTGTGTTTGCAATTAGGTTATCCTTTTCTTTAATATAGTCAAGTACACCCTGACCTGTTACAGCCTCAATACGTCTTGTACCTGCAGCTACGCCTGATTCGGAAAGAAGCTTGAAAAGACCTGCCTGAGCAGTATTTGAAAGGTGTGTACCGCCACAGAATTCAACGGAATAATCACCCATTGAAACAACGCGTACAACACCTCCGTATTTTTCACCGAACTGTGCCACTGCACCAAGTTTTTTAGCCTCTTCAATAGGAAGTTCCCTTACAACTATCGGCATAGCATCCAAAATTGCGTCATTAACCTTCTTTTCAACCTCTTTAAGCTCAACATCTGTCATAGCCTCAAAGTGTGAGAAGTCAAAACGCAAGTGGTTTGCAGTAACTAAAGAACCTGCCTGAGCAACGTGGTCGCCCAAAACTTCTTTTAAAGCCTTGTGAAGAAGGTGGGTTGTACTGTGGTTTCTGCAAATTGCCATTCTGTTTTTCTTGCAAACAGAAATCTTAACTGCATCGTCCACGTTGAAGCATCCGCTCTGCACCTCTACAAAGTGCATATATATACCGTTACCGTTTTTCTTTGTATCATAAACCTTTGCAGATGCATTGTCTGTGTAAATTTTACCCTTATCACCGGACTGACCGCCCATTTCAGCATAGAAGGTGGTTTTATCTGTAACGATTATACCCTTTGCACCTTCGCCGATTGATGCGCTCATTTCACCTTCTGCAACGATGCCTGTAATTTTAACATCTGCCTCTAAATTTTCGTAACCGATAAACTCAGTTTCAGCACCATCAAAGTTGAAACTTTCATCATCATCCCAGCTTGAGCCGTCTTTACGAGCATCACGGGCAGTTTTTTTCTGCTTTGCAAGTTCTGCATCAAAGCCTTCTCTGTCAACCTCAATTCCCTTTTCACTACAAATTTCTATTGTAATGTCAATTGGGAAGCCATAAGTATCGTTAAGTTTAAATGCCTTTTCACCGCTTAAGATGTTTTTGCCCTCTGCCTTAACTTCGGCAATATATTCGTCCAAAATTGAAAGACCGTTGTCAATTGTTTTAGAAAATCTTTCTTCTTCAATTTTGATAATCTTTTTAATATATTCTCTTTTTTCAGCAAGTTCAGGGTAGTTTGCCTTTGATTCGTCAATTACAGTATCTGCAACTGTATACAAAAATTCACCCTTAATATTAAGAAGCTTGCCGTGACGTGCAGCACGACGAAGCAGTCTTCTAAGAACGTAGCCTCTTCCTTCATTTGAAGGGATAACACCATCAGAAACCATCATAACAGTACTGCGGATATGGTCTGTTATAACACGAAGAGAAATATCTACTTTTTCATCTTCCTTATACTTAACACCTGCAATTTTTGAAATGTGCGACATTGTATTTTGTACAGTATCAACTTCAAAAAGATTATTTACACCCTGCATTATGGCAGCAAGTCTTTCAAGTCCCATACCTGTATCGATGTTAGGGTTTGCAAGGCGGTTGTAATTGCCTTCTTCATCCTTGTCAAACTGTGTGAAAACAAGGTTCCACACTTCCATAAATCTGTCACAGTCGCAACCAAGCTTACAGTCGGGCTTACCACAGCTAAACTCAACACCGCGGTCAACGTGAATTTCGGAACAAGGACCGCAAGGACCTGTGCCGTGTTCCCAGAAATTGTCTGCCTTACCCATTTTAACAACTCGTTCAGGAGCAACGCCAACCTCGTTTATCCATATATCTCTTGCTTCGTCATCTTCTTCGTAAACAGTAATCCAACGCTTGTCAACAGGGATACCCATTTCCTTAGTTAAAAATTCCCAACCCCAGTTAATAGCTTCGTGTTTGAAGTAATCACCAAATGAAAAGTTACCAAGCATTTCAAAGAAAGTACCGTGGCGTGCAGTTTTGCCAACACATTCAATATCAGGTGTACGGATACACTTCTGGCATGTTGTAACACGCTTTCTTGGTGGAATTTCAGCACCTGTAAACCATTTTTTCATAGGTGCCATACCTGAATTTATAAGCAACAAGCTTGCGTCATTTTTTGGAACAAGGGAAAAACTTCCAAGTCGAAGACATCCCTTTGTTTCAAAAAAGCTTAAGAATTTTTCTCTTATTTCATTTAAACCTAAATTCTGCAAAATATTCACATCCTAAATATAACATTATTACCTTTTATTTTATCCTTTTTTAACTAGAAAGTCAAGTATATCATATACTTCCGTCCCATTTATCTACCCTTATGGTCTCGCCCGGTTTTACGGAATATGTCTTACCGTCAGTTTCAAACCACACTGTTATAAGTGTTGGGTTATATACCATTGTACCGTCTGCACTGTGCACAAGCGACTGATATGCCTTTACATAATCGTAAATTTCAATGTTTGTTGCATACCATACATCTTCAAGGCCACTAAGCTTTTCGCAAATCTCATCAAGCAATTCCCAGTTGTTGTCCATATCAAATTCAAAGCTGTGCCCCCAAAGGTAGAAAAGCCTTGGTGAATGGCTTGAATGCCACCCCTTGCTTGGGTCCATATTTTTGAATTTTTCAATAAATTCCATAAGATTAGGATTTTTGTGGTGTGCAGTAGGTATCCAATTGTGCCAGTCCGATGGTATACGGAAGGCACTGTTATCACTGCCTAAAGAACGGGCATAGGCAATATCAAGGTCTTTTAAATAAGTTCGTATTGTTTCATAATTTGCACCGTTTTCATAAAAAACTATCCCTGAATCGGGGTAAGCCATACCACGTATAATGCGGTCAAAACGTTGTTCAAGCTCAAGTCGGTTGTTTAAAACCTCTTTTATGCCCTCAATTGGACGCTGATACCCCTGGGCAGAGTGTTTTGCCCCATGTATGGCAATTTCGTGTCCACGGTCAAGAAAATATTTTTTAATATCTTCGTCTGAAAGTCTTCCGTTTCTCAAAATATTGTTATTAAGGTTAAAAGTACATTTAAGCCCCGCTTTTGTAATAATATCGGAAAAACGCAAATCCTGTTCGCACCCGTCGTCATAGCTTAGGGTAACTGCCTTGCATTTACCTTCGGGGAATCTTAAAAACTGGTATCTTATCATAATAAACCCTCCCTTTCCTGACAGGAAAATAAAATAATTTGATTATCTATAGTTTTTAAATAGTCTACTGACTTTTTAAGCCTTTTATCATCATAAAGTGCAAAGGCATCGTCAAGTATAATTGGCATATCCTTTGCAATAAGCCCCGTAAGTGCCATACGAAGAGAAAAATATATCTGGTCAAAAGTTCCTCCGCTTAAATATTCCCCTCCTACCAGGTGGTTATCTTTATCCCTTACAGTTATGTTGTATTCATCATCCACCATAAATTCAATGTATCTGCCATCTGTTATGGTGCTTAGTATTTTGCACGCCATACTGTTAAGGCGTGGTACATAATCAGTCTGCAACTGATAAAAAGCTTTGTCAAGCGCAAGCCTTGCATCAGTAAGGTCTGAAAGGACTTTGTTATAATGCTGAAGCTTTTTTTTATATTCCTCGGTTTTTGAAACATCAATTTGTTGGTACTGACTTTTTAAAAATTCAAGCTTGCTTTCAAAAAAGCCCTTTTGCTTTTCGTTTTGTAATTTTGCAGTATCTGCTTTTTTAGTCTTTATCATAAACGTTATTGCAAAAACTGCAGAAAGTACCGTAATTACATACCAAATAAAAACCGTACCCGTAAAAACAACTGACAAGACACATACCAAAAATGTCAACCACCCAAACCACAAAAGTTTTGAGGAGCTTTTATAATTTGTTTCACATAGCTTGTCAAGGTGTGCTTTTGCGGTGTCGTATTCTGCCTTTATCCTTTGTTTTTGTGCGTTTTTAACCGCAAGGTCATTAAGTTGAGCCTGCACCTGATTTATCTTACCCTTTGTACCCTTCAAATCCTTAATTGCAAGGTCAATTATCGAAAGGGCATTTCGGTAGGAATAGTCCTCGTTGCTGTTTTGAATAAGGTTTATAAGCTTGCTTTGAATTTCTGCAGATTTAAGATTATCTATTTTGGCACAAAGTTGTTTTATATAGCAGGTGTTGTCATAAGTTTCGCCACCTATACCGCACATAACCTCACCTACGTTATCCACGCAATATTCCTTAACCGTTGCACCTGTAAGTGCATTTTTAACCTCAACAGTATCCTGTGCCTTTGCTGTACCAAAAGTACGGCTTATAATATAGTCGGTGTCCTTAAGGTTAACCCTCATTTCACCGCCCATTGACGAATGCCCAAAGGGCATATATTTTTTACGTTGGTTAAACCGCAGGGAATTTACCCCGTAAAGCATAACCCTTATAAATTCCGAAACTGTGGATTTACCGCTTTCATTTGGCAGGCATATAACATTAAGCCCATCTTTAAAATCTATATTTTTATCCGCAAGGCAACCAAAGTGGTTTATATAAATGCTTTTAATAATCATTCTATAACCACCTTCTCTCCTCTTAGTGCCGAAAGCCCGTATTTAAGGGCATCGGGGTTGTGGCAATTTGCCTTAAAAAGGGTTTTAAGGGAATAGTCACCATCAGTTGAGATATCGGTGGTTGTATCTTCAATTTCAACATGGTAAAATTCTTTTTCAAGGTGGGATTTTATAAAATCACAATCTACAAAAGTGTTTTTATCACCTGTAAGGGTAATTTTATAAATATCATCTCTTCCTTCCAAAAAAGACTTTACACAATCAATAATCTGCAAATTATCTTTGCAATTGGAAACATCAATATTTTTACACAAATACTGTCTTTTGCAAACAGGCACAAAGGAACAGTTGGCATATCCCTTTCCTACCTCTGCCAACACAACGCCTTTTTCACCGCATTCGTCAAATCCTCTTCCTTCAGGAATACCGCAGTAGGCATAGGTAGTTGCCCCCGCTTTTTCAAAGCCTGTATGGGCGTGAATATGCCCAAGTGCAACATAATCCATTTTACTGAATTTTAAACACTCCGCAGTTATGGGGTTGTAAAGACTGTTTTGTTGCATATCTCCGTGTACAAGCAGAAGGTTTATATTTTCATCACTGTCTGCCTGCAAGCCTTCTATTATACAACCGCTGCAATGTTCACTGTCAAAGCTTACGCCGTATATATCAACATTTTCTATACTTATTTTTTCTATGTAGTTTTTAAAGACATATACATTTTCAGGAAAGTCCCAACAAAAGCCATAGTCGTGGTTACCAAGAACAATAAATACCTTAACCTGTGGTATGCCGGTAAATATATCACATACCCTTTGCACAGTGTGGGGGTTGGGCTTTACACCGTCAAACATATCCCCCGCTATTAAAAGGGCATCTGCCCCCTCCCTTTTTGCAAGGTTAGCTATATTTTCAAAGGTTTCAAGCATTTCTTCATTTCGCTGAAATGCCTTTTCACCCATAACAGTCAAGGGTGAACAAAGGTGTAAATCGCCTGTATGTATAATCTTTATGCTTTCCATAAAACCACCTCAATACAAGAAACATCAGCGGTTAGACTGATGCTCTTATTTTTGTATTAGAGAAATTTACAAACCTGTATCCGAAAGCTCCGGAGTATCCTCTGCCAAGCTGTCTTCATCAGTTTCGGTAACATCAGAAACAGGCAAATCCTCCACCATATCTTCCTCAGGTGCAGGTACAATTTCTTCCTCCACAGAAGGATTTTCCAAAGGTGCATCTTCCTTTTCCTCATTGACTGACGGTTCTTCGGGTTTTGTACCCACAAGGATAATTTTATTTAAAGGCTGATATACGCTTTTGCCGATAAATTCCCTTTTAATTTCAACGCCATTTTTATAATAAACCTTATATGCACTTGCAACGGCACCATCCTGGCCCGACTGTTTAACCTTTGTAGTGCCTGCAGGCAAGGTTGGGTCATCAACTTTCTTTTCTCCCCTTGGTGTTGTAGAATTTGTAACACTTACAACATCATAGGTAAGTGATTTGTCTTTATTTGTACCTAAAATTTTAACAGTAAGCTTACCGTTTGAGGCGTGTGCCTGTATCTTAATAGGGTAGTTTGTATCATTTTTAAACACATAGTCAAGGCTTCCGTACACTACGGTAGCATCCTGACCAAGCGGAACATACACTACGGTATAGGAATGGTTATAGCGTGTTAAGGTTTTAAGGTTTGCACGAAGCTGAGCACAATAAAGGGTTGAAGAAACCTGGCATATTCCTCCCCCTACGCCATCTTCGGTTCCGTTAGAGGTGTAAACTGTTGCATCTTTAAAACCTCTTTCATAGCTTCTTTTGCCAACAACCCTGTTGTATGAAAAGTTTTCACCGGGCATAATTATTGTACCGTCAATTAAGCTTGTGGCAAGCTTAACATTTTTAGTACGGTTTACAAGGCCTTCATCATAGCTTGATGTATATGCACCAAGTACATCCTGATAAAAATCTATGTTAAGGTCATTTGCAGTAATTTCGGGAAAAGTAGCCTTTACGTCAATAGAAAACCTGCCGTCATTTTCCGCATACAGCTTTAAAAATTCTTCCTTACTTGCATCAATACCAACAACCTCGGGAATAAGGTATGTAGAATTATCCTCATCTGCACCTACCGTTGCATTAACAGGTTTTCTTACAAGGTAGTAATAAATACTTTCGGCAAACTTTTCGTCCCCTTTTTTGAATGTCAAAGCATCTACGCCGTCATATTTATCATTTTTTGCATTTTCGTATATCAAACCCAAGGTTCCGTCAACATCTATTACCTTTTCAAGCTTTGTTGCATCTACTGTTGCGGTGGTGTATTTTTCGTCAAAAACAAATATACCAAAGTTTTTTTCAGCTTCCATAAAAAATTCCGAAACCTTACCTCTTACCGCGTCGGAATTTGTTTCAACCACAAATGGCACAACAACATTTCCCTTACGGAAAAGCCTCGTAAAAAAGTTGCCTGAATGTTTAAGAGCGTTTTGTGCAGTTTCACTTGCATTTACACTAACGGCGTCCTTTATATTAAGCTGAAGTGTGCTGTTGTTGTAATTAACCGCAACTGTTTTGTTAAAATATTCTTCATTATAATTTTGAGTAATTTTTTCAGTAGCTTCGTCAGTTGTTAAACCACCTACCGAAAGTGAATTTACATAAACATCATCAGCAATTACATCCGATGGTGTAAGGGCGTATGCTAAAAAAACCACAAGTGCAACAACAAAAATTACAACACTGCCTGTAATTAACAGTTTTTTACCCAAATCTCTTTTTAGCGGCGGTCTTTTTGACATTTATACTCCCTCCATAATAACATAATATCATTATTTTAATTATATCAACATTTATAACACAAGTCAATGGGTTTATATGCATAGTTTTATACAAAATATTGTGGTCTTTTCAAAAATATCCTTGACATTTAATTACAAATATGATATGGTCAAAATGTTATGTATAATAAATTTATGAGTTTAGCTATTGAAGAAGCACAAAAAGCTTCCTCCATAGGTGAAGTACCTATAGGTGCGGTCATTGTAAAAGATAATATTGTTATTGCAAAGGCACACAATTTAAGGGAAAGTTTGAAAAACGCTCTTTGCCATGCGGAAATTTCTGCCATAAACTCTGCATGTAATGAACTTGGCAACTGGAGATTGGACGGTTGTGACATGTATGTTACCTTAGAGCCTTGCCCTATGTGTTGCGGTGCAATTTTACAAGCCAGAATCAGTAATTTGTATTTTGGTGCTTACAGCCTTGAAACAGGCTGTGCAGGTACGGTTGTTAACCTTCCAAAGCTTCTTAAAAACAGTTCTCTTACTGTTTACGGAGGCATTATGGAGGACCAATGCAAAAAATTACTGACAAGTTTTGATTATAAAGGTTAAATTCCTTTATAAATAAAAAACCGTGGCTACACAAATAACCACGGTTGTAGCTAAAGAGGGCTGAAACAAACGCTTTCGCGTAAGAGGGGAATTCGGCCTTCTCTCTACCATATTAAATTTTCTGCAGTCTTACTTTTGTAAGGCTGTTTTTTATGTAATGCCTTAAAATTCGTTAACTATTTCCTTAACAATATCCTGCATCTGCTGTTTTTTAGCTTCCATATCAGCAATAAGTTTAAACTGTGTTCTGCATCTGTCAAGGTTATGGTTTTCACAATGAGTTCTGAAATAAACATCACCGTCAAGATAGTCTGTTAAAAATCTCATACCGCATTCGTAAGTCATCAAAATAACTGCAAACGGTAAAAGTTCTATTTCCAATTCATTAAGGCTATCCTTTGCAGAAGAAATAAAGCCTTTTGTAAACATTTTGAATTTTTCAAGGTCAAATTCAATTTTTGACAAGTCTTTTTCGTCTTCTGCACCTGTGGAGCCTGCAAAACGAAGTGCATCACCAAAGTCATAAAGGGCTGAACCGGGCATAACTGTATCAAGGTCAATTACACAAAGACCTTTTTTTGTCTTTTCATCAAACAAAATGTTGTTAAGCTTTGTGTCATTGTGTGTAACCTTTAAAGGAATTTTGCCCTCTGCCATAGCGTTTACAACAACAGACGCATAATCTTTTCTGTCTTTAACAAACTTAATTTCTTCAGCAACACTGCTTGCTCTTCCCGCTTTATCGGCATTTACTGAATTTTCAAAGTTGTTATATCTTTTTACAGTGTCGTGAAAATCAACTATTGTTTCATGAAGTTTATCTGCAGGAAAATCTGCAAGCATATTCATAAATTTACCGTAAGCATAACCTGCTTCACGCATATCATCCAAAGTTGCATTTTCTTCTACTGCATATACATCATCTACAAAAACATAGCATCTGTAACAGTCATCACCATCACGGAAATAGTTCTTACCATCTTTTGTTTTAACAACACAAAGAGTTTCTCTCTTAGGGTCTCCGCCGTTTTCAATAATCTTTTTTCTAAGATGAGTTGTAACTGCATCTATATTTTCCATCAACTGATCAGGATTTTTAAAAACGTATGTATTAATCTTCTGGACTGTGTGTTTTGGGTCGCCTTTTACAACGAATGTTTCGTTGATATGTCCATTACCAAAGTTTTTTGCTTTATATGAAAGATTAAATTCTTTTAAAATTTCATTCATGTCCATATCAAAACACCTCTTAGTATATCTTTCTGCCTGACAATGCTTCTTTAACAAGGTTAAGCTCTTCTTTATAAGTCATACCGTACCATTTTTCATCGGTTGTAAGCATTTTAACTGTAAGCATATCACGGCTTATTAAGTTGTCAATAAGACCGGGTAGGAAATATTCTCCCTTAAGCGGATTGTCAAGGTTCTTAAGAAAATCAACAAACCCACTTTCAAGCTCTGCAAAAATATCCGGTTGCAAGCCCCACATATTCATTGAAACCAATGTATCAAGGGCAATACCTGAATTTTTGTCCAAAGCAGTATGTTCAGTAACCTTTGTAAGGTAGCCATCCAAAACTTCACAAACACCGCGTGAAACAGTACCGTTTTCACTAAGTGTGTTACCAAGCTTAAAGCCAACCATACAAGCAGGTACATCAGCAAGAAGGGCATCTGCCAAAATCTTCATACTGTTTTCGCCGTAATAGTCATCGGCATTTATAACTGCAAAAGGAGTTGTAACCTTATCCTTTGCACACAAAAGTGCATGTCCCGTACCCCATGGCTTTTCTCTGCCTTCAGGTACACTGAAGCCTTCAGGAAGGTCGTTAATATCCTGATACGCATATTCTGTTTTAATAATCTTTTCTGTTCTTTTTCCTATTGTATTTCTAAAATCTTCTTCATGTTCCTTTTTAATTATGTAGACAACTTTGTTAAAACCTGCCTTCACTGCATCGCTAACAGAATAGTCTAAAATAAATTCTCCGTTTTCACCAACAGGCTGAAGCTGTTTTAAACCACCAAAACGGCTTCCCATACCTGCAGCTAAAACCACAAGTGTCAAATCTTTCATAAAAAATTCCCCTTTTTTATTTATTTTCTTGACATTTTAATCCAAAAATGCTACCATAGTTATAGCAATATACCATATCATATTAGCATATCCGTATTCAAATTTATATGTTTTTTCAGACATTTTTTATTTGAATTTAGCTACTTTTGGGGGAGAAAGTATGTATAAAGCATTTCATATTGAACAAAAAGTAAAAATAAATAACATTTATACTCTGTTTTCGGATATCCGTGAAGCCAACTATAGTTTTGAAGGCGAAAGACACAATTTCTGGGAAATGGTGTGTGTGCTTGAGGGTAATGTTGGGGTTGCCTGTGAAAATGAACTTTACACTTTAACTGAAGGTCAGGCCGTCTTCCATTCACCTATGGAATTTCATAATATATGGTCAGAAAATTCCGAAAACACTGTGTTTATTTTCTCATTTTCAGGGATTATGCCAAAGCTTGAATCTAAGGTATACGACCTTGGCCCAAGAGAAATGGTTCTTATATCCGAAATAATAAACACATATAAAAATGTATTCAAGTGTGAAGATATATGCATTACAAACATTAATCAGGGCATGGAAACAGAGGCAGAAAAAATTATAAAGCTTCTTGAAATTTTAATTTTGAGCACCCTCGGAAACTCATCATCTGAAATTATGGATGTTAACTCCAAAAGTGCACAGAATTATCTTAACATTGTATCATTGCTTAACGAGAATATACATATAAACCTTACTGTTGAAGAAATTGCCCAGATGTGTAATATGAGTCCTTCAAACTTGAAAAAAACCTTTAACAAATATTCAGGTGTGGGTATTATAAACTATTTTAACAGCCTTAAAATTGAAAAGGCTCAAAAATTACTTAAAAAGGGCTATTCAGTTAAGGAAACTGCTTATGCTCTTGGTTTTTCCGACCAAAATTACTTTAGTGTTGTATTCAAACGTATAGCAGGCATTTCTCCCCTTAAATACAAAAACAAAAAATAAAGAAGTATATTCCTCTTTGTATGCTGGTGTGGCTCAATGGCAGAGCAGCGGTATCGTAAACCGCAGGTTGCAAGTTCAATTCTTGTCACCAGCTCCAGACGGCTTGGTAAAACAAGCCGTTTTTATTATTTCTGCTTCCTTTAAAGCTTGACTTTAAAATAAAAATATGATAACATTTTAAAGTAATTTATATACGGAGATGTACCCAAGTGGTTGAAGGGTCTGCACTCGAAATGCAGTAGGTCGGCTCAAACCGGCGCCAGAGTTCAAATCTCTGCATCTCCGCCAAAAAGGTGGCATAAACAATTTGTTTATGCCACCTTTTATTATAACTATGCTGTAATAAGTTCTTCACTTTTTTGATTTGCTACATTGTTTACCAAATCTTTTAAGCCTTCGAAAATATTTGTTCTATCAACATGAATACGACTTTCTATATCTTCTTTTTCTTCATCCTCGAAATCACAATATACTGTAATAACCTTTTTATATTTTTTTGAAG
>JAZSRE010000056.1:0-2309 GCA_045538345.1 Clostridia bacterium | reverse complement strand
GTACCTGTTGTAAAGGGCCTTAAAAAGTTTACAGATACACCATTGGATGTTCATTTGATGATTGATAACCCAAGTAAGTACATAGAACCTTTTATAAACGCAGGTGCTGACATTGTAACTGTGCATGTTGAGGTTGAGGATGATATTTTATGGTGCCTAAAAAAAATTAAGGAAATGGATAAAATGTCCGGACTTGCACTTAACCCGGATACTGACCCTGAAAGAATTAAACCATACCTTGAATATACAGATATGGTACTTCAAATGACAGTTTTTCCCGGTTTTGGCGGGCAGAGTATAGTAACTGATGCAATTAAAAATGTTTCCGTTATACGCAGTATGATTGGCGAAAAGCTTTTGCAGGTAGACGGTGGTATAACTGTTGAAAACGTTGATGTACTTACAAAAGAAGGTGCAGATGTTATTGTAAGCGGTTCTGGAATTTTTAAATTTGACGACATTGCAAATGGGGCACAAATGCTTCGCGAAAAAGCAATTGGAGGACAGAAAAAATGAGCAGAAGAGCATTTATATATGCGGCAGGGGAATATTCTGCTGAGGATATAAAACTTTATAAAAGAATAAAAGTAAAGGAAGATGACCTTATAATATGTGCAGACGGTGGTTATGATTCACTTTACTTTACAGGAATTGTTCCTCATGTGGTAATTGGAGATTTTGATTCACTTAAATTTGCAGTACCAAAGGAAATACCTACAATAAAACATCCAGTGGAAAAGGATAAGACAGACCTTGAAATATGTGTAGATTACGCCATGGAAAATGGATGTGATACCATATTTATTCTTGGTGCGTTAGGTGGCAGAATCGACCATACAATAGGCACGCTTGGCGTACTTAAGTATGCTTTGGAACACAACCTTGATGCAATGATTTTAAATGGAAAGTCAAGAGTTTACTTGGTTGATGATGAAGTTGAAATACCAAGAGAAAAATTTGATTTTGTTTCACTTATACCATGTACAGAAGAAGTTACAGGGGTATACACCCTTGGTCTTAAATACGAGCTTAATGGAAGAAATCTAAAAAAAAGCAGTAGCCTTGGTATAAGTAACGAATTTTATAATAATACTGCAAAAGTAAAAATTGGCTCAGGTCTTTTATATGTTATATGTACTGAAAAGTAACACAAAAGGCACCCACCTCATATAGTATAGTAGAGGAGGGGTGCCTTTGATTTTTTCCTGTGGAGTTTTTGTGTGTTTTATTATTACTTTTAGTTTGGGAGTGCTTTGTACACTTATTCTGCCCGGCAGACTTCTGGCTTTAATTTTATCGGTGCTGATTATGGTAATGGCATACTTCTTTTTCAAATTTAAAAAGCGTGGATTTTAAGGAGGTAATTGTATGAAAATTGTTGTTTTTAGAATGCCTAAAATGTTTAGAGGAATTGTGAAAAAATTGCTTAAAATGGATTAACATACATACTAGATTATATGATAAAAGAGGCTATGATATTATCATAGCCTCTTTTTTATTTGTTTTTGTTGTAAATATCCATAAGACCTTTTAAAAGCAATTCGTCATCAACTGTGATTGTACTTTTGCATAGAGGAACTATTGCCTTTGCAAGACCACCTGTTGCAATTACGGTTACTTTTTCTCCAAGCTCTTTTTCTATATTTTCTATAAAGCCGTCTATACCATAGGCTGTACTGTATAAAATACCGCTTTTCATACAGTCAACGGTGTTTGTGCCAATAAACTTTTTAGGTGGTTCAAGCCCTATTTCCGGAAGTTGTGAAGTACCACTTGAAAGTGATTTTAGCGAAAGCCTTACACCAGGTAAAATCATACCGCCAAGCAAATCTTTATTAGCATTTATAACTGTCAGAGTTGTAGCTGTGCCAAAGTCAATTACAACCATAGGTGCATTGTATTCGGCAAGTGCCGCAACTGCACCCACAACAAGATCGCTTCCAAGTTGTGCAGGATTGTCTACCTTAATGCTTAGCCCTGTCTTTACACCAGGACCAACAATTATTGATTTTTTACCAATGATTTTTGAAATGGCGTTATTGACTACTGTTGTAATTTCAGGAACAACAGAAGAAATAATTGATCCTTCAATTTTTTTAATATCTATTCCGTATAGTTCAAGTACGTTTTTGAAAGAAATAGCATATTCCAATGCTGTAGCTGTCTTCTTTGTGGAAAGACGTTCCGTAAAAATAATCTTTTTGTCTTCAAAACAACCTATAACAATGTTTGTGTTACCTATATCTATTGCAAATACCATTGATTTTCCTCCTGTTACTTAACTGCATTTAATATTCTTACAATAATTG
>JAZSRE010000155.1:0-2417 GCA_045538345.1 Clostridia bacterium | reverse complement strand
AACATTCCTGCATTTTCCACAACTTATTTTTACAAAAAGGCCGGCAGAAAAAAGTTGACAGATAATACAGACAAATAATGATTTGGGGGTAATGTAAATGACAACAAAAAAAGAAATGGTCGCAATGCTTTTGGCAGGTGGTCAGGGTAACAGACTTTACGTTCTAACCAACCAACGTGCAAAGCCTGCTGTGCCATTTGGTGGAAAGTACAGGATTATTGACTTTCCGCTTTCAAACTGTACAAACTCCGGTATTGATACGGTAGGTGTGCTTACTCAGTACAGACCTTTGGAACTTAATTCCTACATAGGAAACGGTCAACCCTGGGATTTGGACAGAATGAACGGAGGGGTGTACATTCTTCCACCTTATACGGGTAGTTCGGCTTCCTGGTACAAGGGCACTGCCAATGCTATTTACCAAAATATTAATTTTATAGAACAGTATGACCCTGAATATGTTTTGATACTTTCGGGAGACCATATTTACAAAATGGACTATGATAAAATGCTTGACTACCATAAGGAAAAGAATGCAGATGCAACCATTGCAGTAATGGATGTGCCTCTCGACCAAGCTTCAAGCTTTGGTATTATGAACACGAATGACGACTGGTCAATTTATGAATTTGAGGAAAAACCAAAGGAACCAAAATCCACAAAGGCTTCTATGGGTATTTACATCTTTAACTGGAATAAGCTTAGAAAGTATCTTGTTGAAGATGAAGAAAAGGGAGAAAATACATCTAATGATTTCGGTAAGGATATTATTCCTGCAATGCTTGCTGAAAATCAGAAACTTTTTGCATATCCATTTGAGGGCTATTGGAAGGATGTCGGAACAATAGACAGTCTTTGGGAAGCTAATATGGATCTTTTAAATCCGTCCATTGCAATTAATATGTGGGATCCGCTTTGGAGAATATATTCACGTCATAACGTAACTACTCCTCACTATGTAAGCAAGGAGGCTACCATTGAAAACTCAATGATTACAGAGGGTTGCTATGTAAACGGTAATCTTAACTACTCAATTTTGTTCTCTGACGTTGAGGTTGACGACGGTGCAGATTTACAGTATGCAGTTGTTATGCGTAATACAAAAATCGGCAAGGGTGCAAAGATACATTATGCCATAGTCGCCGATGATGCAATAATAGAAGACGGAGCTGTTGTAGGTGCCGCTCCTGAAAATTATGACGGCAAATGGGGAATTGCGGTTGTTGGTCAGGGTGCTGTGGTAAAATCCGGTCAGGTGGTTTTACCTGGTGAAATGATAGAACCTAACAGCGGAAGGGAGGAGTAATTTTTATGAATGCTTTTTGTATATTATTTGCAGATAGTAACGAAACTTTGGACTTAAGCGAGCTTTCAAACGAGAGAACCCTTGCTTCCGTACCGTTTGGAGGAAGATACAGACTTGTTGACTTCGTGCTTTCATCATTGGTTGGGGCACAAATCCGTGATATCGGTATTGTTACACGCAACAACTACGGTTCACTTATGGATCATGTCGGCTGGGGTAAGGATTGGGATTTGAACCGTAAAAACGGCGGTATTAAATTCCTTACACCGTTCCTTACAACAAATGAATATGCTGCTATCGGAAACAGAATTGAAGCCCTTAACAGTGTAATGGACTACATTAAAAGTGCTTTACCTGAATATTGCATAGTTTGTGATTCAAATATTGTTATGAACATAGACCTTGAAAAGTTTATGGAATATCACGAGGAAAAGGGAGGGGATATTACCTTCGCTTACACAAGTATGTCCTCAAATTCCAAAGAACTTGAAGTTATGCTTGATAAAAACGGCAAGCTTGTTGATACTATGTATCATCAGTATCCTCATACGGAAAAAAAGAATATCCAGCTTGATATGGTCATCCTGAAAAGAGATTTGCTTGTTTCTCTTATAGAAAAAGGCGTAACTTACGGTTGGTATTCAATTAAGAAAGATGTTATTGCACACGGCTTTAACGAATATGATATATACGGTTACAAGGTGGAGGGATATACTGCTGTAATTGACAGTGTTGAAATCTTCTATAATTCAAATATGGATTTGCTTAACAAGGATGTACGTCTTGAACTGTTTATGGGCAAAAATCCAATACTTACACGTATCAAGGACTCTGTTCCTACAATTTATGGTGAAAACTGTAATGTTACAAATTCACTTGTTGCAGACGGTTGTAAGATAGAAGGTACTGTTGAAAACAGTATTATCTTCCGTGATGTTAAAATAGCAAAAGGTGCAGTTGTTAAAAATTCTATTATAATGCAAAATACTGATGTTAAGGCAAATTCTTCTCTCGAATGTGTAATTACCGACAAGGATGTGGTAATTAGTGAGGATAAGGTGCTTACAGGTGCGGAAACTATGCCGTTTATCATAAATAAAGGCAAGGTAGT
>JAZSRE010000065.1:0-1660 GCA_045538345.1 Clostridia bacterium | reverse complement strand
AAAAGAGTAATTTCCAAGTGGCAAATTGAATTTTGTTGTAACATTAAGCAGACTACATATATCGTTGACAACAATTCCAAAAAAACCAGTTAATGCAAGTAATATGTATAGATTTTTTTTGTTGTAGTTAACAAAAGAGCTTAAAACAGGTAAAATCAGATAAATTCCAATTGCGGCATAAACGTACCACATATGGTCAAATAAGTTGCCTTTTAATACATCAAAAAATGAGTTTACAAATAACATAGTTGTTATACTTTTTGTTTCGAAAAAACGTTGACATATTGCATAGAAAAATCCTAATGTAAAAAGTATGATAAGAAATTTAAAAATATTGTTCTTTACAGATGAATAGTCGGTGATTTTCTTGATACCTACGAAAATATACCCTGTTATCATAAAAAACACAGGGACACTCCATAGCATACAGGCATGCACAAAATTATATGCATTTGTTTCGTGAAATGTGACAGAACGTGTGTGTATTATGACAACAGCTAAAGCTGCCAATACTCTTAATACTGATATGAAAGCAATGTTGTTTTTAATGTTTGATTTGTTTTCCATTTTTATTTAGTCCTTTCATAATATTATTGGTGTTGTTGTGTAATCTGCCATAGATGGGGTATTTGTAAGCAGTGAATATATATTTGTTGCACGTACATCTGCGTCAAGCATTTTTGATGGTTGTGCATCTGCCATTTTTGTTATTACAGGTATGGTTGTTTTATCCCTAAGGGCTGATAATATTTCCATGCCTTTTTTATTCATACCCAGTACTCTTACGTATTCTGGTGATTTTGAAATATCATCTTTTGTAATATTTAAAAGTGTATTGTTTAAAATACGTCTTATTCTTGCCATTGTGTAACGTTTGGTTTTTATGGTTTCACATAGTTCGTCAAGGCTTGTAGCCTTGTGGGCACACTGTATAATTCTGTTTTCAAGTCCTTCTGTAACATCGGGTATGTTTTTTAAAAACTCTGCAGTAGTTGTGCGAAGCTTGTATAGAATAAGCTTTTCGTAAATTTTACAGTCTGGATTTTTTGAGTTTGCAAGTATTTCAAAAGCGGATTTTGGCATAAGATTGTTTATTTCATTTCCACTTTTTATGCGGTTTCTTATATCTGACGCACTTCCCTCACAATCGTGGAGCGAACCTTTGCGTTTTACACCAATTGGAACCATTTTATTAAGTTGTTTTATATATTCTATTGCAAGTACATTGTTAGGGGTGTTTACGGTATCATCTTGTATAGCTTTTGAAAGTGCTTTGGGGTAGCTTTCACCATTTTCTATACTTTCTGAAAGCTTTTGTTTGAATTTTTCATCGGGATTTTTCAAAAATTCCGATATTTTAATAAGTTTGTTTGTGTCATCTGTTTCCGTGCCAAAGGAAAGGTAGTTACAATTTAATTCTTCTAAAAGAGATACTGCACCTTTTGCAAAAAATTCCGCTGACTGGCATGCGTAAACCACTGGAAGTTCAACAACAAGGTCTGCGCCATTTAAAAGTGCCATTGTTGCTCTTGACCATTTATCGCAGATTGAATATTCGCCACGTTGTACAAAATTACCGCTCATTACAACTATAATTGCGTCTGCGCCAGTAATTTTTTTTGTTTCTTCTATATGATATTTATGACCGTTGTGAAAGGGG
>JAZSRE010000183.1:0-9926 GCA_045538345.1 Clostridia bacterium | reverse complement strand
AAAGTAGGCTTCTATGAAAGTGATGCAGACAAGGAATATGTAAATTACATAATGCCGCAGGAACACGGTAATCATACAGAAACAAAACTTCTGGAAATGTTAAACGGTCTTAAGTTTGAATCCGACACAGGCT
This sequence comes from Clostridia bacterium, assembly GCA_045538345.1. GTDB lineage: Bacteria > Bacillota > Clostridia > Monoglobales > Firm-18 > CAZNKU01. The sequence continues at coordinate 9,793 of JAZSRE010000183.1, read as the reverse complement.
TTGAATTTAATGTTTCCCATTATAGTGCAAAGGATCTTATGGATGCAATGCATATTGACGAACTCGAAAAAGAAGATTCAACAATTATAAGAATAGACTATAAAAATTCAGGTATAGGGTCAAATTCCTGTGGACCAGAGATTCTGGAAAAATACAGATTAGCAGAAAAGAAAATAGAAAACTTTACTTTTTATATTGGCTAAATTTAGGTGATAAAATGAATTTGTACTTTGCACCTTTAGAGGGTATTACAACTTATATATACAGAAAAACACATCACGAGATATTTGGTGGGTGTAATGAATATTATGCACCTTTTATTGTACCAAGTGATGACGAACGAATTACAAAAAAGAGTTTGAAGGATATTTTGCCCGAAAATAACAACAATTACAAGTTAAGGGTGCAGGTTCTTGCAAACAAAAGTGAATCTTTTTTTAAATTTGAAAAGGTTATTAAGGATATTGGATACAACGAAGTCAATATAAATTTAGGGTGCCCTTCCGCTACGGTTGTAAGTAAGGGTAGAGGAGCAGGTTTCTTAAAAGATACCGATGCACTGGATAATTTTTTGTATAGCGTTTTTGAAGGCACATCCCTTAAAGTTTCTGTAAAGACCCGTATTGGATTTTATAATAGTGATGAGTTTGAAGAAATTTTGAGTATATACAATAAATACCCTATTGCCGAGCTTATTGTACATCCAAGAGTGCGTGAACAGTATTATAAGGGAGAACCTGATGTTAAGTGCTTTGGCTTTACATATAAGAATTGTTTGAATCCTCTTTGTTATAACGGAGATGTTTTTTCGTCAGATGATTTTTCAAATATAAAGGATAAATATCCATTATTAAGCGGTGTGATGATTGGAAGGGGTGCGGTTGCAAACCCTGCAATATTCCGTGAAATAAATGGCGGTGAGAAGCTTTCAATAAAGGAAATTGTTTATTTTACGGAGAAACTTTCGGCTAATTATATGGATGTATTAAAGTCAGAAACCTTTACACTTCATAAGCTGAAGGAGGTATGGTTTTATATGGTTGAAAAATTCTCTGACGACAAAAAAATTGTAAAATCAATAAAAAAATCACAAAAACTTGCTGAGTTTTTAAATTGTGTTAAGGAGATACAAAAATGAAGCTTAATATAAAAACCTTTGATGAACTAACAAAGGAAGAATTATATGAGATTCTTAAATTAAGGGCTGCCATATTTGTAGTTGACCAGAATTGTGCATATCAGGATTTGGATGATGCGGATTATGGTGCAATTCATGTTTTTTATACTGATGAGGGTGGCATACAGGCTTATCTTCGTATTCTTGATAAAGGTGTTATGTCTGAAGATGTCAGAATAGGAAGGGTAATATCTAAAAAAAGACGCTGTGGTATTGGTACAAGTCTTGTGAAAGAAGCTATTAAAGTTGCAGTTGATAAATTTGGTGCAGATAGAATTTTTGTTGAGGCACAGGTTTATGTAAAGGAAATGTATGCAAAGCTTGGTTTTGTACAGATATCTGATGAATTTTTAGATGTGGGAGTACCTCATGTTAAAATGATACTTGATTTGAAAGGTCAGGGCATATGAAGAAATTTGCTATACCTATGCTTGTAATATTTGCCTGTTTGATAATGGGTATTGTTGATGCTGTTATTCAACCGGGATATATTGTAAAATCTGTTATAAAAATAATAATGTTTTTGTTTATACCTGTTATGTACAGTGTTTTTTGTAAAAACTATAACATATTAAAGATTTTCAAGGCAGATAAAAAAGGTTTTTTATTTGCTCTTACTTTAGGGATTATGATATATGCAATTATTTTAGTTGCCTATTTTATGTTCAGAAACATATTTGATTTTTCTGCTCTTACTTCAAGCCTTAATGAAACAACAGGGGTAAATGAATCTAACTTTTTGTGGGTTGCAATTTACATATCATTTGTAAATTCTCTACTCGAGGAATTTTTCTTCAGAGGATTTGCTTTTCTTGCTTTAAAAAAGGTGGTTTCAAAAGGTTTTGCTTATGTTTTTAGCAGTATGTTTTTTGCACTTTACCATATTGCCATGATGATTGGCTGGTTTGGAATACCTGTAATACTCATTTCACTTACAGGCCTTTTTGTGGGTGGTTTGATTTTTGATAGATTTGATGATAAATATGGCAATATATATTTGTCGTGGCTTGTACACATGTTTGCCAATTTTTCAATAAATACAATAGGGTTTATTTTATTTGCATGTTAATATAAATAATGTTTATAAGGAGGTGTGGTTATGTCTTTTGCATCAGATGTGCGTGCGGAAATATGTAAAATTGATATTACAGAGGTTTGTTGTGCCCGTGCGGAGCTTGTTGGTATGGTGTGTTATGGTGCATCTATTAAAAACAACGAACTTAAACTTCGTACTGAAAATGCCATTGTTGCCAAAAGGTTTTATGAGCTTATAAAATTTTTGTATAACATAGGTATTAATGTTGAAATAACAGATACAGGAGTATGTTACGCCACACTGGAGGGGCCCGATGTACTTAAGGTGTTAAGAGATATGAAGCTTGTGGGTGTTCCGCTTCGTATTGACAGAGAAATTACAAGAAACGAATGTTGTAAGTCATCATTTTTGCGTGGCGTATTTTTGGGCGGTGGAAGTATGGTTGACCCAAATAAAGGTTACCATATGGAGTTTGTATCTAACCGTTTTTCTCTTGAAAAGGATATGAGAAGTATTTTTGAACACTTTGAACTTTATCCAAAGCTTATTAACCGAAATGGCAACTTCGTATTTTACATAAAGGAAAGTCAGCAAATTGAAAATTTCCTTGCAGCAATAGGTGCGTATAATAAGATGATGGAGTTTGTGAATGTTGTTATTGAACGAGATATTAGAAATTCTATAAACAGACGCAACAATTTTGAAATTGCAAACGAAACAAAAACTTTTCAAACTGCACTTAAGCAACAAATGGCAATTGAAAAAATTGTCCTTGAACACGGTTGGCAGAGTTTGTCGCCTGAGCTTGTTTCGGTTGCAAAGCTTAGAATGGAAAGTCTCGATATGTCTCTTGCTGAAATGGCTGAAAAGCTTAATATTTCAAAGTCGGGAGTAAATCACAGAATGAGAAGAATATTGGAACTTGCTGAATTTGAGAAATAAAAAAGGAGGGTTATTATGGCTGATTTTGTACATCTTCATACACATACTGCCTATAGTCTTTTGGACGGTGCCTGCAGAATTGATAAATTAATAGAAGAAACGAAGAAAAATAATCAGTCTGCCCTTGCCATTACCGACCATGGTGTAATGTACGGTGTGGTTGATTTTTATAAAGAAGCAAAAAAACAGGGTATAAAGCCTATAATAGGATGTGAAATGTATGTGGCTGAACGTACCTTGTACGACAAAGATTTTTCGCACGATTCAAAACGTTTTCATATTATTTTACTTGCTAAAAATAATGAGGGTTATAAAAACCTTGTTAAGCTTGTAAGTATTTCACATACAGAGGGTTTTTATGTTAAACCTCGTATAGATAAGGCGACGCTTAGGAAATATAGTGAGGGATTAATTTGCCTTTCAGCTTGTATTGCAGGTGAAATACCTCGTGCGATTTTAGGTGAGAATATAGAAAATGCAAAATTGCTTGTTGAAGAATATATAAGTATATTTGGTAGAGAAAACTTTTTTTTGGAAATGCAAAATCACGGAATGAAAGAAGAAATGCAGGTTAATGCACAGCTTGTTAATTTTGCTCGTGAGTACGGCGTAGGTATTGTGGCTACAAATGATGTTCATTATGTTTCAAAAAAGGATGCAAGGTATCAAGATATACTTATGTGTATACAAATGGGCAAAAAGGAATATGAAACTGATAGGATGAAGTTTGAAAATAATGAAATGTACTTAAAGTCATCTGAGGAAATGGCAGAGCTTTTCAAAACACTTCCGCAAGCTTTGGAAAACACGGTTAAAATTGCAGATATGTGTAATGTGGAACTTGAATTTGGCAAATATCATTTGCCTGAATTTAAACTGCCTGCAGATGTTGACCATTTTGATTATTTAAAGCGTCTTTGCTTTGATGGACTTAAAAAGCGTTATGATGATTATACTTGCCATCTTGAGCGTTTAAAGTATGAACTTAATGTTATAAATGATATGGGTTTTACCGATTATTTTCTGATAGTATGGGATTTTGTAAAGTATGCTAAGGATAATGGTATTTACGTAGGTCCCGGCAGAGGAAGTGCCGCGGGAAGCCTTGTTTCATACTGCCTTGATATTACAACTATTGACCCTATAAAATATAACCTTATTTTTGAAAGGTTTTTAAATCCATCCCGTGTTACAATGCCTGATATTGATATGGACTTTTGTATTGAAAGACGTGGGGATGTTATTAACTATGTTCGTGAAAAATACGGAAATAACAATGTGGCACAGATAACTACCTTTGGTACACTGTCTGCACGTTCTGTTATTCGTGATGTTGGCAGGGTTATTAATATGCCTTATGCAGAGGTGGATTTAATTGCAAAGATGATTCCGTCATCAGTTGGACAGACTATTGACGGTGCACTTGAGGAAAATAAATTGCTTAGGGATAAATATAATTCCGACTCAAGGGTACGGGAAATGATAGACATAGCCAAAGGGCTTGAAGGGTTGCCCAGACATGCGTCAACACATGCGGCAGGTGTGGTTATAACAGGTAAAGAGGTAAGTGATTATGTTCCTTTGGCACTTGCTGAAAACCAGCCTGTTACACAATATGTAATGACTACTTTGGAAGAACTTGGGCTTCTTAAAATGGATTTTTTAGGGCTTCGAAATTTAACGGTTATAAAAAATACTGTTAATAATATAAAGCTTTGCAAAGGGACTTTGCTTGATATTAACAGTATCGATATGAATAAAAAGGAAGTATATTCTTTAATTGCATCCGGAAATACAGATGGTGTTTTTCAGCTTGAAAGTGCAGGTATGAAGAATTTTATGCGTGAACTTAAGCCGTCTTGCATTGAAGATGTAATTGCAGGAATTGCCCTTTTCAGACCTGGTCCTGCAGATTCTATACCTAAATATATTGAAAGCAAAAACAACCATAATAAAATTACTTACAAACATCCTATGCTTAAGCCTATTTTAGAATCAACTTATGGATGTATTGTGTATCAGGAACAGGTTATGCAGATTGTGCAGACCTTGGCAGGATATTCTCTTGGTCGTGCCGATATTTTGCGTAAAGCTATGGGTAAGAAAAAACCTGAAGTTATACTAAAAGAAAAAAATGCTTTTATATATGGGGATGAGGAAGTTTGCGGCGCTGTGAAAAATGGTGTGCCTGAAGACGTGGCGGAATCAATATTTAATGATATGGCCGATTTTGGCAAGTACGCTTTTAACAAATCTCATGCGGCGGCTTATGCCATAGTTGCTTACCAAACTGCCTACCTTAAAACTTTTCACAAGGTTGAATTTATGGCGGCACTTATGTCTTCGCAGATAAACAATACTGACAAGCTTAGTGAATATATTCATCAGTTGCCTAAGATGGGTATAAAGCTTTTGCCTGTTGATGTAAATAAAAGTTATGCCGATTTTGTTCCTGAAAACGGTGCAATAAGGTACGGTATGGTGGCTGTGAAAAATGTGGGAAAAAACTTTGCTGAAAATATCGTTAAAAACCGTGGTGATGGTTATACTACTTTAAAAAGTTTTTGTAGTAAAAACAGTGGGGACGGAATAAATAAGAGGGCATTGGAATATTTAATCAAAGCAGGTGCTCTTGACAATGTAGGAAATGGTACGCGGTCACAATATCTTGCAATGTATGAAAGGGTTGTTGAGGAAATATCCTCATCATCAAAATATAATTTTTCAGAGCAAGTTACTTTTTTAGGTGACGATGAACTTGAAGATGATTATCCTAATATTGAACCATTCAGCAAAGAGTATATGCTTATGCTTGAAAAAGATACAATGGGAGTATATCTTTCAGGGCACCCTCTTGATGAGTACCAGGAAATAATTGCAAAGAGTTCCACCGTCACTATTGCGGATGTTATTGGTTCCTTTGGAGGAGAGGGAAGCGGAAAAGTAAAGGAAGGGCAAGAGGTTAAAATTGGTGGTATAATAAATTCTGCCCAGATTAAATTGGTAAGAAATTCTTCAAGAATGGCTTTTGCAGTATTTGAAGATTTGACAGGAAGTATTGAACTTATAATTTTTCCTAACCGATATTCCGATTATGAAAATTTGGTGGAAGAGGGGAATAAAGTTGTTGTTGAAGGTAAGGTTGACTGGGATGGAGAAGGCTTCCCTAAAATTATAGTTAACACCCTAAGTCAGCTTAAAATGTCATCTTCAAAAAAAGCTTATATTAAAATCCCGGAGGGTATGGAACACAAAATACAAAGTATCAAGGAATTGCTTAAAATATATTCAGGTAATGTACCTGTATATTTGTATGTTGAAAAGGAAAAGAAATACTACGAAGCTGACCAGAGTTTGTGGATTGAACCTTCTGATTCTTTAAGCAGACATTTAAAGCGTAATATTGGAGAAGAATGTGTAATGGTAGTTAAGTAGATAATGTGTTGTTTTATATAAAAACTATTGATTTTTATTGGTTTTTGTTGTAAAATGGTAAAAGTATCTTGTTGGATGATTTTGGGATACACTATTTAAAAGATAGATGAGTATAATTGTCTTAAATACTTTTGGAGGTTATATGTGGACAGTGGTTTATACGGCTCAGGATAAGGAAATTTCTGAAAATTTGTGCAATGCTTTGCGCAGGGAAGAAATTTTGGTAAAGGTTATAGGGGCCGCAAGCGAAAATAAGTTTGATATTCTTGTTCCTTCCACAGAAGTTGAACAGGCTCATGGAATATTGATTGATATGACTTTTTAATTGGAGGGTTTGGTATGAAAAACAAAGTTCATTGTATTGGCGTACTTACAAGCGGTGGCGATGCTCCGGGTATGAACGCGGCAATTCGTGCAGTTGTTCGTGCTGCAAAGTTTTATGGTATTAGAGTAATGGGTATTAAAAATGGTTATGAAGGTTTGCTTCATGGTGATGTTTTTGAAATGGATGCCCGTTTTGTTTCCGAAACTATGCAAAGAGGCGGTACAATTTTAAGAACTGCAAGATGCAAAGAATTTAAAAATATTGAGGGTGTAAGACGCGCTATAAACGAAGCAAGATATTTTGGTATAGACGGCCTTGTTGTTATAGGTGGAGACGGTTCTTTCCGTGGTGCAAAGGATTTATGCCAGGAAGGGCTACCTGCAATTGGCATACCAGGTACAATAGATAATGATATACCATACACAGAATATACAATAGGTTTTGATACTGCTATTAATACTGCAATGGAAGCTGTGGATAAAATAAGAGACACTGCAAACAGCCACAGTCGTTGTAACATAATTAAGGTAATGGGAAGAAATTCGGGTAATATTGCACTTAATGTAGGTGTTGCATCAGGTGCGGAGGCAATTTTAATCCCAGAAAAAGAAATTAACTTTGAAGAAGATATTTTAAAGCCAATTGAACAGGGTAGAAACAGAAATAAAAAGCATTTTATTATTATTCTTGCCGAAGGTGTAAAAACAGACTCGGCAGAACTTGAAAAACGCATTGAAGAAGAAACAGGGTTAGAAACAAGAACAACAATTCTTGGTTATCTTCAGCGTGGAGGAAGCCCTACTGTACTTGATCGTGTACGTGCAAGTGAAATGGGTGTACGTGCAGTTCAGTTACTTAAAGAAGGTATAGGTAACAGAGTTATCGGTGTTAAAAACAGTGAAATATATGATGTTGACATATTTGAGGCTTTGTCAATGGAAAAAAGTATCCGCGAAGATTTGGTTGAACTTTCAAAGATATTGTCAATTTAAGGAAGTGCTTTTTTGAATATTCCAAATTTATTATCAATTTTAAGGTTGTTGTTGGTGCCCGTATTTACATACGAATTTGTTGTTTGTGATGATTTCTTCACAGCAGGGATTTTGCTTATAATTTCGGGAATTACTGACTGCCTTGATGGATTTATTGCAAGAAAATTTAATATGATAACAAATCTCGGTAAAATTCTTGACCCATTGGCAGATAAGCTTACACAGGTTATGGCAGTTTTTTGTCTGGCTATTAAGGGTTACCCGTTTATGTGGTACTTATTTATTTTTCTTATAGTAAAAGATATTTCTCTTTTGATTGGCGGAATTGCAATATACAAAAAGAAGGATAGAATGGTATCTTCAAACTGGTTTGGAAAAACAGCGACGATAATTTTTTATGTTGCGGTAGCCTTTGTAACAATTTTTAATCAGTATATGAATGATTTTATGAAAATTTTTATTGTATCAGTTATTACAATTGCTTGTGTTGGTGCGCTTTTGGGGTATATTTTTACTTTTTTTGCAAAACATTTAAAAAAATGTTAAAAAACACTTGCATTGTTAAAAAAAATTTGTTATAATATAAGACGCTGTATAAAATTAATAAATTTGTGTTAATTGTTTTGTGATTATATAAGGAGGTGCGAAGCATGGCAAAGTGTGAAGTATGTGGTAAGGGTGTAGCTTTTGGTATAAAAGTCAGCCATTCACACAGAAGAAGCAATAGAATGTGGAAGCCAAACATCAAAAGAGTTAGAGCCATCGTTAACGGTGAACATAAAAAAGTTTATGTATGTACACGTTGCTTGCGTTCAGGTAAGGTAGAACGTAACTACGGTAGTGCTGCTCCTGTTGCAGCAGAGGCAATTGTTGCTGCAGAATAATATTGATGTTATTTATTAATACTGACACATAATACCGCTGATAGTTTAATATCAGCGGTTTTTGCTTTGCTTAAATAATTTTATTAGCTATTTGTGGCATTTTTAGTAAACCAACATATTATAGTATTGAACGTTGTGTTTTTAATACTTATTTATGGAGGTTGACATTTATGAATGATGTTACAAGACCTAACTGCGATTTTAAAGACGGTGTATGTATCCATACCGATCAAGTGTATGATTCATGCAGGGAAAAAGACTGTCTTGAGGATTTGCAGGTTATTTTAACTGCAGAAGGTCAGTGTATTGTGGACCAGGCAATTAACGTTAAGGTAAAAAGTGCAGAAGTTATATGGGTATTTACAGATTTGGAGCCTGTACCTTTTAATAAGGGATTTTTTACAGTTGATGTAAAATATTTCTTTAGGGTTGTTTTGGATGTATTTCGTGGTGTTGGTCAGCCAACACCTGTTGAAGGCCTTGCAACTTATGATAAAAAGGTTATTCTTTTTGGCTCAGAGGGTAATTCTAAAGCTTTTTCATCTGCATATAATCCAGGAAGCCAGATGCCCGTTATGTGGAAGAAAAACAATCTTCCAAAGGCAGTTGTTGAAGTTGTAGAACCTATTGCTCTTTCGGCAAGAATTGTTGATGCAAAAGATAAATGTTGTTGCTGTTGTTGTGATGTTTCAAGCATTCCCGATTCAATTTGCGGATGCTTTAATCAGGAATTGGTAGTGCCATCAAATGACCGTAAAATATTGGTTACATTAGGCATTTTCACAATTATTAAAATTGAACGTAATGTTCAGCTTTTAATTCCTGCTATTGATTTTTGTATTCCTACAAAGGAATGTCATACTGCAAAAGAACAAAACCCATGCGAACTATTTAATTCACTAAGATTTCCTATGGATGAATTTTTTCCACCACAGCGTGGAGAATTTGATGATAACGACTGTTGTTGCAAATAGTATAAAGGCGGTTCATTGTAAATGAACT
>JAZSRE010000086.1:0-3982 GCA_045538345.1 Clostridia bacterium | reverse complement strand
GCTAAGGGTAGAACAGTATTTACAATTGCACACAGGCTTACAACAATACGAAATGCAAATCTAATACTTGTTCTTACGGAAAAAGGAATAGAGGAACAGGGCACGCACAAAGAACTTATTGATAAAGGCGGAATATACAATAATTTATATAGTATGTATGCTTCCCTGTAAAATAAAAAGACACTTGCAAAGTCAAGTGTCTTTTATTATATTAAACGCAAAACAAAAAAGACACCTACTGACGTAGATGTCTTTCTCGTTTTGGCGCGCCGAGAGGGATTCGAACCCCCGACCGTTCGGTTCGTAGCCGAATACTCTATCCAGCTGAGCTACCGGCGCGTATGCTGTAAAACAGACAGCTCAATTATAATAACATATTGTTAAATAAAAATCAAGTCTTTTTTGAAATTTTTTGAAAAATATCCTTTTTTCTGTTGAAAAATGAAACAAAATATTGTAAAATATTAAGGTAGTATTAAAATAAGGGGATTTATAAAATGTCTGAAATTTATTTTGATAATGGTGCTACAACAAAGGTTGATAAACAGGTTGCAGATTTAATGTATAAAATGCTTACAGTTTCATACGGCAATCCCTCATCACTGCACTCCAAAGGCTTGGATGCAGAGCATTTTCTTAAAGATTCAAGAAATGTAATTGCTGAAAAGTTAAAAGTTTGCCCTGACGAGTTAATCTTTACTGCAAGTGGTTCGGAGGCCAACAACCTTGCAATTTTAGGCGTGGCAGATTTATTAAGGTTTAAAGGTGAAATTATAACTTCTAAAGTTGAACATAAATGTATATTGGAATGTATGAAAAGGCTTGAAAGCTTAGGTTTTACTGTCCATTATATTGATGTTGATAAAAATGGGGTTGTTAATCTTTCGAAGCTTGAAACCCTTGTAAATGCCAAAACTCAGCTTGTGAGCATTATGCATGTTAATAATGAATGTGGTACTATTCAGCCTGTATCGGATATATATAATATTATAAAATCCAAAAATCCAGAAACACTTTTTCATACAGATAACATTCAGGGTTTTTGTAAAATTGATATGGATGTAAGGTATTGTGATATGATGAGTATATCTGCTCATAAAATTCATGGACCTAAAGGCGTAGGTGCTTTGTATGTTAAAAAGGGTGTTAGGTTATCACCTGTTATATATGGTGGCGGTCAGGAAAAGGGCCTTAGGGGAGGAACTGAAAATGTCCCTGCTATTGCAGGTTTTGGAAAAGCGGTTGAAATTTTCAGTGCCGATTATGATAAAATTTTAAACATTAAAAAACACATTATAACACGTGTTACAAGTGAAATAGAAAAGGTTTATATAAATGGTGATGTTGAAAACTCATCACCATATATACTTAATGTTGCTATGGCAGGGTTGCGTTCGGAAATAATTTTACATTCTCTTGAACAAAGGGGAATTTATGTTTCGTCGGGGTCTGCCTGTTCTTCAAACAAACCTTCGCCAAGCCATGTGCTTGTTGCTATGGGGTATAAACCTGAAAGAGTAGATAGCAGTATTCGTATAAGTTTTTGTGATGAAAATACAATAGAAGATGCTGATGCATTTTGTGATGCGTTGGCTGATATAGCACGTATAAATAAAAAAATAAGGAGATTATAATGGATAAAATTATTCTGTTAAAATATGGTGAAATAATTTTAAAGGGATTAAACCGCCCAAGGTTTGAAAAAATTCTTTGTGATAACATTTCACAGTATATAGATAAAACAAAGGTTAAGGTATGGAGGGCACAGGCAACAATTTATGTTGAACCGTTAACTGATGATGTTGATATGGAACAACTTGCTATTAAGCTTTCAAAGGTTTTTGGTATTGTTGCGGTTGCTCTTGCTGATGTTGTACCTAAGGATATTAATGCAATTTGTGAAAAGGCGGCGGAAGTTGCTTCACGTACCAAGGGCAATACCTTTAAGGTTGAAGCTAAAAGAGCGGATAAGAAATTTCCATTTAAATCACCTGAAATATGTATGCAGGCAGGCGGCTATACACTGTCTAAAAACCACAACTTAAAGGTTGATGTTCATAATCCTGACTTTATAATTAATGTTGAAATCCGAGATTTTGCTGCCTATGTATATGCTGAAAAAATTCAGGGTGTGGGGGGTATGCCAATTGGTACAAACGGTAAGGCAACACTGCTCCTTTCAGGCGGTATTGACAGCCCTGTCGCAGGGTATATGATTGCCAAACGCGGTGTTGAACTTAATGCTGTACATTTTTACAGTTACCCATATACAAGTGAAAGGGCAAAGGAAAAGGTTTTAGACCTTGCACAGATACTTGCAGATTATTGCGGTGAAATAAATGTTCATGTTGTTCCATTTACAGATATCCAACTTGCAATTAACGACAAATGCCCTGAAGAACAGCTTACAGTTATTATGCGTCGTATAATGATGCGGATTGCAGATATTATTGCATCAGATACAGGTTCTTATGCACTTATTACAGGTGAAAGTATAGGTCAGGTAGCATCCCAGACTATTCAGGCTTTGGCAGTTACAAATGCAGTTGTAAATATGCCTGTTTTTCGTCCTCTGATAGGCATGGATAAGGACGAAATTATTAGAATATCCCGCAAAATCGGTACTTACGACACCTCGATTTTGCCTTATGAGGACTGCTGTACGGTGTTTACACCTAAACATCCTACAACAAAGCCGAATGTTGAGCGAATTAAGCAAAGTGAAAGTAAGCTTGATATTGAACCGATGATAGTAGAGGCAATTAAAAATACAGAAGTAATTACTTTGAAAAGAAAGTAACTGTACTTTTTATTGTACACTAAAAAGATTATTATAAAGGTGAACTTTAAATGGATAAGCTTTTTGACTTTTTAAAACTAAATAATCTTACAATTTCAACTGCAGAAAGTTGCACTGGTGGTATGATTGCTTCTGCAATTACAGATGTTAGCGGTTCGTCATCATTTTTTGGTACAGGGGTTGTTACTTATTCCAATGATGCAAAGATGAAACTTATAGGTGTAAGCAAAGAAACTCTAGATGTTTTTGGTGCTGTAAGTGAACAAACGGCACGTGAAATGGCACAGGGTGTACTAAAGCTTGGTGATGCGGATGTTTCTGTTGCGGTTACAGGTATAGCAGGGCCTACCGGTGGTACCCCGGAAAAGCCTGTTGGGCTTGTGTATATAGGTGTTTGCGGTAAAGGTGGAACATATGTTTACAAAAACATTTTTTCGGGAAACAGAGACCAGGTTCGCAAGCAGACGGTTAACCGTGCATTTGAACTTGTATATGATTATTTAATTAAATTTTTCGGTTGATTTTTTTGTCGATTTAAAGTATTATATAATTAGTGGATTTTGTAATTCAGAAAGGAAGTTTTACTATGGATGAAAATAAAAGAAAAGCCCTTGAGGTAACATTTGCTCAAATTGAAAAACAGTTTGGTAAAGGTTCTATTATGAGACTTGGTGAAAATACGCATCTTGATGTTGAAGCAATTTCAACAGGTTCTTTATCACTTGACCTTGCATTGGGAATAGGTGGTATACCAAAGGGCAGAATTATCGAAATATATGGTCCTGAATCCTCAGGTAAAACTACAGTTGCGTTGCATGTTGTTGCAGAAGTTCAGAAAAATGGCGGGGTTGCTGCATTTATTGATGCGGAGCATGCTCTTGACCCTAAATATTCATCTGCTTTGGGTGTAAATGTTGACGAACTTATAGTTTCTCAGCCTGATACCGGTGAACAGGCCCTTGATATTGCTGAACATCTTGTACGTAGCGGTGCTATTGATGTAATTGTTGTTGACTCTGTTGCTGCATTGGTACCAAAGCAGGAAATTGAAGGTGAAATGGGTGATTCACACATGGGCCTTCAGGCAAGACTAATGTCCCAGGCTTTGCGTAAATTGGGCGGTATTATAAACAAGTCAAACTGTACAATGATTTTTATTAATCAGTTAAGACAAAAAATTGG
>JAZSRE010000044.1:0-9752 GCA_045538345.1 Clostridia bacterium | reverse complement strand
AAAACATATACAGACCTGTTTGACATACTTGGTGCCGACTATGTAACCAGCAACAACTCATCACTTCCCATGACTGTAAAAAAAGGTAACATAAGCGGTAATATAATCAAACTGGACGCGGATGTAAACAGCCAGTTTTTAAGCGGACTTTTGTTTGCACTACCTCTTTTTAACAAAGATACAGAAATACGACTTACATCACCGTTTAAATCAAAGGGCTACCTTGATATGACCCTTGATATTTTAAAAAAATTCGGCATAAAAATATACAATTACAAATATATGTTGTTCCGCATAAAGGGTAATCAGTCATACAAACCATTTGACTACAATGCAGAAGGCGATTTTTCACATGCAGCATTTTACCTTGCAGCAGGTGCACTTGGCAATTTTATAGTATGTAATGGGCTTAACCTGGAAACAAAACAGGTTGACAGAAACATAATAGACATTATAGAAAAGATGAACGGCAAAATAGTAGTTGAAAACGGCGCAGTTGCCGCTATACCAACACTTTTAAAGGGGACGGAAATAAATATTTCCGAAAATCCCGACCTTTTGCCTGCAATATGTGTAATGGCAACCTTTGCTCAGGGCGAATCTATTATAACAGGCATTGAATGCGACAGAGAACGTGCAATTAACGTTGCCAATCAGTTAAACTCAATAGGTGCTACAATAATAGAACAAAATAACCGCCTTGTTATAGAAGGTGCCGAAACAATATCTGGCGGAACGTCCAACACCTGTGGCGACCACCGTATAGCAATGGCACTTGCAATTGCAAGTACATGTTGCAACAACCTTGTATCAGTTGAGGACAGTGAGGCAATAAACAAATCTTATCCTCTTTTTTGGGATCACTTTAATTCCTTAGGTGGTATAACTGAAGAATGGATAATGAATAAATAATAAAAAAACAAAGGTAACAGAGTTACCTTTGTTTTTTTATGCAAGAGAAATTATAAATTCTGCAATTTCCGCCGCCGCATTAGGGTTGCGGAACTTTTTCTGTTGTTCACGAATTTTTGCAAGCTTTAAAGCGTCATTATCAAGAAGCTCGTAAACAAGCTTTTTTATATCCTCAAGATTATTTGCAAAGCACCCCAAATTGTTTTCCTCAAAATACCATGGGTTACCTGCCTCCTGACCGGGAAGCGCATCTGTAATAATTACGGGTAAGCAACAGTTTATGGCCTCTAAAATTGTATTCGGGCTTCCACGCATAAATGCAACATCACTTGAAAGCATAAGCTCTTCAATAGCCTCTACAAAACCATATACGTCTATACGTTCTCCATAGTCATTTTTAACCTCATCAAATTTTTCAAGCAGACCTTTATTTCTGCCTGCAAGCACCTTTACACGACAATTAAAATTATCAAGCAGCATTTTTGCAAGGTCAAGCATATTTCCCGAACCTTCTCCACCGCTCATAATTAAAAAAGTAGGCGTTTTTGACGATTTAAAAAGCTGGCTTCCCGCAACGGGGTTACCAAAGGTAAAACGCTCCCTTACAGGGAAGGAAAACTTTTTAATCCTGTCTTTTGGAATACCCATTTTAATTGAATAATCAATTGCCTCATTAGTGTAGCAAATACTGTAATCAGCACGAGGGTCAGTCCACATATTGGAAATTGAAACAAGATCCGCATACATACTTACAAAAGGAACGTTTATATTTTTCTTTTCCATTACATCAAGAATACTGCCAATAAAAACAGGGTGAACAGAAACTATAACATCAGGCTTTTCTTCCTCTACAAATTCAACAAACTTTTTGCTTATTATAGTTTTCATACCCTTGTTGATAGTATCCGTATTATTCTGTGCAAAATTCCACGTATGTTCCCACGCCTTTTTGGACTTGCGTGTAAGAGGCCCATAAAACTTGCTTATTTTTATGCCCACCTTACCAAGCATTTCAAACCCTTCTAAAATAGAAACATCAACACCATCATATTTATTGAGTTGTTCGCACATAGCATCGGTTATACTCTTATGTCCTCTGCCTGTGTACTCAGAACTAATAATAAGAATTTTTTTATCCATAAAGTCATTCCTTGTTACATAATAGGTTGTGATAATTCTACCATAATATCAAAAAAAAATCAATACTATATTCCAAATCCTCCGCTTACAGGGTCACGGAAAAGGTTAATTAAAGGAGGGTAAAAAGTAAATATCCAAAAGCATATAAAAAGAATTATCAATATTAAAATACACGCCCTGTTTAAAGATGTATTTTCAAAGGCATTAATTTCAATAAAACTGTAGGAAAGGTAATAGTTAAGAACCGCAGCAACAATAAAAAGCATTATATTTACTACGCTTACACTTTCACCAAGCACACCTGTATAAGTATAAAAACCAACAACAATCAAAAGCAAAGATGCAATTAACGCTATAGTCTTGGACGCCCAAAATCCCACAGTGTTTTTTCCGTAAATAAAATACTCCGCAACTGCAAATATTACAACAGGAAAATACAAAAGTTTAAGGTGTTCCCAGGTACTTTCATTTACGGCGCTGAATATTGCAACAAAGTCCCCTCCTCCAGAAAGGTCGTATGCAAAATGTAAAAGCACCCCCAAAACAACGGTAAATACCGTCCCTATCAGGTGGATAGTTTTTAAATTCATAAAATCACCTCTATATATTTTATGTATAAAGGCTTTTTATTATGTTAATAATTGTGCTACGGAGGTTTTTAGTATGATTTTTGAAAAAATGATATCTCACAAAAAAGTTAAAATTTTTATCACATCCATTATCTGCGGTATATTAATTACAAGTGCACTTCAAAGTTATGCAAATAACATAATCAAAAACATATCCTCAAATGTTGTAAGGCTTCACGTTGTTGCCAACAGTGATACAGATGCTGACCAGGCTTTAAAACTCAAAGTACGAGATGCCATAACTAAATATTTATCCCCTCTTTTTAACGATGTTTCCAACACTTACGAAACCAAATGTATAATTGAACAAAACATTGAAAACATCAAAAAAGAAGCAGAAAAAACCATAAAAAAATACGGTTACACATACAATGTAACCGTAAATACAGGTAATTTCCAATTCCCTACAAAAGTTTATGAAAACACAACATTTCCAAAGGGAAAGTATGATGCCTTAAAAATTGTAATAGGTGACGGAAAAGGGCAAAATTGGTGGTGTGTACTTTACCCGCAACTTTGCTTTTCAAACGAAAACGGAACCCTCTCAAAGCAAGGGGAAGCCATGCTGAAAGAAAACCTAAGCACCGACGAATATAACCTCATTACATCTAAAAGCAAAATAAATTTCAAATTAAAAATTGTGGAACTTTTTTCCAATTAATACGCCTCAAGCCTGTATATAGGCTGACCCATTTCGGAAAATCTCTGTTCGTACTCTGTCATAACGTTTCCTTCAAATTTGCTGTTATGCAAATCCAGGGAAACGTTTTTTAGTTTAAAATTATTTTGTGCAAATGAACAAAGTGAAAACTCAAACAAATGCATATTATCTGTTTTAAAGTGAATTTCCCCTGTACTGTTAAGTATTTGTCTGTAAATATCCAGAAAATCCTTGTAAGTAAGCCTTCTTTTATAATGCCCGCTTTTTGGCCACGGGTCACTGAAGTTTAGGTAAACTCTGTCGCATTCGCCATTTTCAAAGCAATCTCCAAGCAGCCTTGCATCCATATTGATAAATTTAACATTACCAACACCCTTTTGAAAGGCCTTTTCCACTGCTATAACCATTACGTCTATACAAACCTCAACAGCTATGTAGTTAATGTCAGGATGAAGTTCTGCCATACCGCAAATGAAATTACCCTTTCCGCACCCAACCTCAATGTGTATGGGGTTTTCATTACCGAAAAGCTCATTCCACCTGCCCTTATATTCTGACGGATTTTCAATATAATAACCTTCACATCTGTCAATGCGTCCGCCGACGTGTTTCTTTTTTCGCATTCTCATAGAAGTTTATGCCCCTATTTTATTCCTGAATATTTCCTTCAACAAGTTCTTCCATCTTAACCTGTTTTTTTACACTTGCCTGTTGCATAGCAAGACGGTTGTCGCGAAGAGTACTCAAAGTTCTTTCCAAAACCTTTTCAGAATCTGACAAGGCATCGTCAATGTACTGCTTTGTAGCATTTCTTATTTCTCTTGCACGATTGTTTGCATTTTTAACTATTTCTTCAGCAGCTTCATTTGCCTTTTTAGTAATTTCATTTTCATTAATCATAGAAATTATCTTATCTTCTGCTGACTTAATTATAGTAGTAGCTTCCTTCTGTGCTTCCAAAAGAATTCTCTGTCTTTCTCCCTTAATCCATTTAGCCTGTTTAAGGTCGTCAGGCATTTTAATTCTAAGTTCCTGAATGATGTCTAAAACCTCATCCTTATCAATCATAGCCTTTCCTACAATCGGCACTGCCTTACTACCTTCTATAAGATCTTCCAACTGATCAAGTAATTCCATAGCTTCCATTACAAAATCCTCCTTATTGAAATTTTTTATATATCTTATCTAAAATTACAGCGGGAACCATATTTTCAACCGAGCCCCCATAACGTGCAACCTCACGCACTATACTTGAGCTTAAATACATATTTTCAGACTTAGTTGTCATAAACAAAGTTTCCACATTTGGATTAAGCTTTGTATTTGTAAGAGACATCTGAAACTCATATTCAAAGTCTGACACAGCACGAAGACCCTTAATAATAACCTTGGCCCCCTGTTGCTGAGCAAACTGCGCAAGCAAACCATCAAAACACATAACTTCAACGTTAGGTATATGTGCCGTAGCAGACTTTAAAAGCTCCACACGTTCCTCAACAGAAAACGTAGGCGTTTTACTGCTGTTTACAAGGATGGCAACAATAACCTTTTCAAATATTTCCGAACTTCTTTCAATAATATCAAGATGTCCGTTTGTGCACGGGTCAAAGCTACCCGGATAAATTGCAATATTTTTCAAATTAATCACCCTTTGTGAAAACCGTAAGAGAAATTTTGCCGTATTTATATTCTTTCCCTTTAACAAAATCAGTTGTTATAGGCTCACCATATTCGGTTTCGCACATTATAACGCCGTCATCTGCAAGCAAATCTCTTTCATAAATTATCTTCATTGCCTCGTCGCACATTTTTTTGTTATATGGCGGGTCCAACAAAATTACATCAAATTTTTCAGTGGCAGAATCCAAAAAAGCCTTATAGTCCATAACCTTTAAAACTGCTAAGTCCCCAACCCTTGCCTTTTCAATATTTTTTCTTACAACATCTGAAGCAGGCTTTGAATTTTCTACAAAGTAGCACTTTTTAGCCCCTCGGCTTAAAGCCTCTATACCAAGTGCACCGCTTCCGGAAAATAAATCAAGCACCAAAGCATCGGGAATATTAAAATTAATTATAGAAAACATAGACTCCTTTACTCTGTCCGTGGTAGGGCGTGTATGCATACCCTCTAACGAATAAAGAGAGGTGCCTCTTGCTTTACCTGATATTACTCTCATAACTACACAACACCTCCACTATATTGTACCTTATTTTGCAAATGTTTGTCAACACTTTTAGGGAATATATTGTAGTTTTTTGATAAAAAAAGGGGCATAAAAATATATCCGTACCATAAAAGACAAAAAATTAAAAGCCGATCCAATATAGGACCGGCTTTAAGCTGCTGTATAAAATTTGTGTTTGGGCATTTGCCCATGCTGTATTAATAAAATAATTATCAGTCTGTTGTAAATGGAAGCAAGGCAATAATTCTTGCTCTTTTAATTGCTGTTGTTAACTGTCTCTGGTGCTTAGCACAGTTACCGCTCATACGGCGAGGAACTATCTTAGCACGTTCTGTAAGATAACGACGCAATTTTGCAACATCCTTGTAATCGATATCTGTAACCTTATCAACGCAGAACTGACAAGTCTTCTTGCGAGCTTTTCTGCGCATTGGACGTTCATTTCTTTCCTTTTCAGCCATTAATAAACCCTCCTTTTAAAATTTCAATAAATTAGAATGGCAATTCATCATCTGTTTCAACAGGAGTAAATCCGCCTGTAACCTGGTCCTGCTGTGTGTTAGCAACAAAACCCTGGTCCATAGAATCCTGAGAAGCACCGTTTCTGTTGTCGCCACAGAAGTTAACTTCATCGGCAATAACTTCGGTTGCATATCTCTTTACACCCTGTGCATCGTCCCATGTACGTGTCTGCAGTGAACCGCAAACATTTATCATCTGACCCTTAACAAAATACTTAGAAATAAATTCTGCAGTATTTCTCCATGCAACGATATTGATAAAATCTGCCTGTCTTTGTTCGCCGGGCCTTGCGTAGCGTCTTTCAACCGCAATTGAAAATGAACATACTGCTACGTTAGAAGGCGTATACTTAAGTTCGGGATCACGGGTAAGTCTGCCCATTAAAATAACCTTGTTAAGCATAGTTTTTACCTCCTCTTACTCTTCATCTTTTCTTACTGTGATATAACGCAAAATACCGTCGGTAATACCGTAAACACGTTCAAGTTCCTTTGGAAATTCTGGCTTTGCAGAAAAGTTTACAAGAACATAGAAACCTTCAGTTTTGTCGTCAATCTCGTAAGCAAGACGTCTTTTACCCCAGCTATCAACACTTTCAAGTGTTGCGTTGGATTCGATTAATGACTTCATTTTTTCAACGATAGCGTTAACCTCGTCTTCTGTTTTAGTCACATCTACGATAAAAATTGTCTCGTACTTGTTGATTACTTCAACCATTTTTTCGCACCTCCTTCTGGACTCTGGCGTATGCAAGCATACGCAAGGACGGTAATATTCTACACTATATTTGTCTATTTGTCAACCCTTTTATTGTTTTTTCCGACTTTAATTCCATATATGATGCTTATGATGGCGTATGGTATCAGTAATATCAGCCATACAACAGTGGCTACAGGTGGTAAAAACATCGTTATAATAACCAAAATCCCCATTATAACCGTTTCAAAACCTATAAATCTGTTTATCTTTATTGCCTTTTGAGTATCAATGTTGTAATTTTTGATGTAATCAAACTTCGGCAGGTAATTACCAAGTACCAAAAACATTATTCCTATAATCAGGGCAACGCATTTTCTTATATCAATATTAAACCCAAGGTTGTATCCAAATGTTATAATCTGCAATACAATAGACAAAATCGGAATAATCCATTTAGTTACCATTTCAAACTTTACTCTGTTTCCGTGCTTTTTTGCATTTATGTCATTTATAGCACAACAAATAATCTGCAAAAAAACCATCATAACAGGCAAGCCAAAAACAACAAATCCCTTTGATGCAAAGTTATCGGCTTCGTTATTGATATTAAAATGAATTGCCATACTTTCAGGTAGACTTTCCCACATTGCAACGCCTAAAATAATAGGCAAAAGGCATACTGCACAAGTTGTAATCAAGATTTTCCATTTTATAGTTTTCATTTTTTATTACCTCCTAATCCGTATATCCATGTTAACACCTCTTCAAACACCGAAGCATTAAGTTCATAATATATAAAATTTTTGTGTTTTTGTTCCGTAATAAGGTCCGCTTTTTTTAGTATTGACAAATGATAGGAAACTGTTGCACCCGTCAAATCAAAATGTTCCCCTATCTCGCCTGCAGACTTTTTACCGCCCTTTAACATTTGCAGTATATCTCTCCTTACGGAATCGGATATGGCTTTTAGCGTTTCATTCATACCCATAAATATCACTCACTTTGCAAGTTATTTAGAAATATTTCTAAATAGATTATATCATACTGCCAATCTAAAGTCAATAACTATTTAGAAAAATATCTAAATGGTTAATATTTACATTTAATATTGAAAAAAAAGTAAAAATATGTTATGATTAAATAAGTTTATACTTTTTTAGGAGATGACGAAATGAAAGTAAAGGAATTTTTGAAGAAAAAGGATATTGAATTTTCTTTTAAAAGGTATTTTATTGATGCTTTGGGTGCAATGGCACAGGGTTTATTTGCTTCCCTGCTTATAGGTACTATTATTTCCACAATAGGCACACAGTTTAACATTCCGTTGCTTGTTGAAATTGGTAATTTTGCTAAATCTGCACAGGGTACCGCTATGGCAATTGCAATAGGTTTTGCTCTTAAATGCCCTCCCCTTGTTTTATTTTCTTTGGCGGCTGTGGGTGTTGCAGCAAACACACTTGGCGGCGCAGGCGGGCCTTTGGCAGTTTTGTTTGCTACAATTGTATCGGCAGAATTCGGCAAGCTTGTAAGCAAACAAACAAAGCTTGATATTATAATTACCCCCTTCGTTACAATATTTACAGGGGTTGTATTTTCAATGTTATGTGCCCCATACATAGGTGCGGCGGCAAGCTCGGTTGGCAGAACAATTATGTGGGCAACAGAGTTACAACCATTCTTTATGGGTATAATAGTTTCAGTAATTATTGGTATTGCTCTTACTCTTCCTATTAGCAGTGCGGCAATTTGTGCAGCTTTATCCCTTACAGGCCTTGCAGGTGGCGCGGCATTGGCAGGTTGTTGTGCAAATATGGTAGGCTTTGCAGTAATGAGCTTTAAGGAAAATAAATGGGGCGGTCTTTTTGCGCAGGGTATAGGTACAAGTATGCTTCAAATGGGCAACATTGTTAAAAACCCCCGTATATGGATTCCGCCAATTTTGACATCTGCAATTACAGGCCCTGTTGCAACCTGTATTTTCGGTCTTGAAATGAACGGTGCTGCAGTATCATCAGGTATGGGTACCTGCGGACTTGTAGGGCAGATTGGTGTTATTGAAGGATGGCTCAGCACAGGTGTTGCAATTACACCTATGCACTGGGTTGGGCTTGTTGCAATTTCATTTGTACTGCCTGCAATAATTACACCTATAATTGCACTGCCTTTAAGAAAATGCGGTTGGATAAAAGAAAATGATTTAAAGTTGGATTTATAATATGAAAAAAACTTTTCTGCCTGTATCAAAACAGGATATGGAAAAATTAAATATTAAACAACTTGATTTTGTGTATGTGGTGGGTGAGGCATATGTTGACCACCCCTCTTTCGGCCATGCCATAATTTCAAGAGTACTTGAAGACGCAGGCTATACTGTGGGTATAATTGCACTCCCCAACTGGCAGACAAAGGACGACTTTATGCGTCTTGGCAGGCCTCGCCTTGGATTTTTGTGTTCCGCAGGTAATATGGACAGTATGGTTAACCGTTATACAGTTAACAAAAAGACGCGTTCAACTGACAGCTATGCACCGGGAGGAAAGGCAGGTATGCGTCCCGACAGGGCAACTGTTGTATACTGCAACAGAATAAGAGAAGCCTACGGTGACATTCCCATTGTAATAGGCGGTGTAGAGGCAAGTTTAAGGCGTTTTGCCCACTATGATTATTGGGACAACAAAGTACGCCGTTCCATACTTTTTGACAGCCGTGCAGATATACTTATATACGGTATGGGCGAGCATCAAATTGTTGAAATTGCAAATGCCCTGGAAAATGAAACAGAAATTACCAATATAGACGGTATATGCTATATAAGCCGTAATATCCCGAACGATGCAAAAGAAATACCATCTTTTGAATGTGTAAAGGAAGACAAAAGGGAATATGCCGTATCTTGCAAATTACAGTATGAAATTTACGGTAAAACCGCACAAAAGCACGGAGACAGATGGCTTGTTGTAAACAAACCCTCCCCTCCTCTTACTACTGAGGAAATGGACAAGG
>JAZSRE010000003.1:0-2655 GCA_045538345.1 Clostridia bacterium | reverse complement strand
TGAATCAATTTTAATAAGACCTTTTTTTATACCGTTGTGGTATCTTGCAATACGCTGCATACCATGTGACTCAATACCGTAAAGGTCTGAAAGTAACAATACATCTGAAATTATCTTGCTTTCATCAGCTGTAAAACCAATTTTTTCAAATGCATCATTACAGAACTTTTCAAGCTCTTTATAAGTATATCTCTTATATTTTGCCATCTTATAACTACCTCCAAAAAATTTTATACAATAATTTTACATCAATTGTATATATTTGTCAACAAACTGTATCAATATTTTATGCACATAATCAACCAAACCGGTCAAGTAGATTTTGTTTCATCTGCCATAGGTCTTTTGACAAATCCACATAATAACGATGAGGATTTTCAAAACGCACTACCTCATCCCACAAAGTTTCAATCTCTTCCTTACATTTTTTTTGAATTGTTTTAAGGTCAGGAGATTCATACACACATTTACCCTTATCAAAAATCAACTTTAATAAAGGTTTTGCTTCAAAATCAGTAAGTGTTCTCTTTTTCCATGTATGGTCAGGGTCAAATATTGTGTATGGCTTTGTTGTATCAATAACTTCCCCATAATTTGTGATCACATCTGCAATAGCTTTTCCATCTTTATAAAGTCTGTAAAGAGATTTAAACCCGGGATTCGTTATTTTTGCAACATTTTCACTAAGCTTAATTCTTGGTATAATTTCATTTCCACTTTCAATTGCAACAAGTTTATAAACACCGCCAAAAACAGGTACAGATCTTGATGTAATAAGCCGTTCGCCTACACCAAAACTATTAATTTGTGCACCTTGCAACAGCGTATCGCGAATAATATATTCATCAAGTGAATTTGATACAACAATTCCACAATCTTCCATACCGTTTTCGTCAAGTATTTTTCTGACTTTTTTTGTAAGGTATGTTATATCACCACTGTCTATACGAACACCTTTTAGTCTGTGCCCCGACGGAACAAGAACGTCATTATGAACTTTAATAGCATTTACAATGCCTGACTTTAGTACGTTATAAGTGTCTATTAAAAGCGTACAATTATCAGGATACACAGATGCATAAGCACAAAAAGCAGAATATTCATCAGGAAAAGTCTGTATCCAGCTATGTGCCATAGTTCCAATTGCAGGAATATTGAATAAACGTTCAGATATTGTACAAGCTGTACCTATACAACCACCTATATAGGCTGCTCGTGAACCGTATATAGCACCATCATATCCTTGTGCACGTCTTGAGCCAAATTCCATTACAGGTCGGCCACCTGCTGCACGGACAATTCTGTTTGTCTTAGTCGCAATAAGCGACTGATGATTGATTGTAAGCAAAATCATTGTTTCTAAAAATTGTGCCTGAATTATAGGCCCTCTTACAA
The DNA here is from genome assembly GCA_045538345.1 of Clostridia bacterium. Classification (GTDB taxonomy): domain Bacteria; phylum Bacillota; class Clostridia; order Monoglobales; family Firm-18; genus CAZNKU01. The sequence continues at coordinate 1,260 of JAZSRE010000003.1, read as the reverse complement.
CCACTAAAGGTTCATTTGGGAAAACAGGGGTTCCTTCTTCTATTGCCCATACATCACAAACAAACTCAAAATTTTTAAGGTAATTTAAAAACCCTTCGCTGAACATATTTTTACTTCTTAAGTATTCTATATCTTCGTCATTGAATTCAAGATTTTTAATATATTCAATTACCTGTTCAACACCTGCCATTATCGCAAAACCGCCATCATCAGGTATCTTACGAAAATACATATCAAAATAACCTGTTTTTTCACCTATTCCGTTTTCAAAATATCCATTTGCCATTGTAAGTTCATAAAAATCCGTCAACAATGTTAAATTTCTTTTCATTCTAATCCTTCTTTCAATTTGAAATCAAGTTATATAAAATCTGTGCTGCAACATTTCGTTTAACATATTCCTTAGGCATAAAAGCATTACCTTGAAAAATCTTAAGTCCTTTAGCTATGGCAGCATATCCTACCATATTAGGAGAAATCATACCTTCATCAACAAAGTCTGTTTTAAATGTATCGGTTATGGATGCAATATCACCATATCCAAGATAAGAAATTATGTATTTTATTGCCGTTTCGGTAGTTAATTTATCATTCAAAGCAATTTCTTCGTAAGATATTATACCTTTATCAACAAGCTTTTCGGCTACATCATTTATTGTTTTATAGTTTTCACAATCTATTGCCCTACACATCCAAAGCAAATAATCACAAACTAAGACATCATCATTTGGGTTGAATTTTTCTGCACTATCCAAAATGCCGCAAGCATTAAGTGTTTTTATCTGTTCTTTGGAAACATCATTATTTACATCTGTGTAATAAACGTTTTCTTTTAAAATTCTTTCACCGTATTTATCTATTACGTCGCCTGTAACACCATCAATATAATACTCACAATATGGATTTGGAGCATATACCAACCTAAGCTCAGTCTGTTGAGTTGTAGTTATTGCGGTAACATACTGTAATTCAAAACCTATGGCATTAATATAATTTTCAAAAGCATCACCTTTTGGCAAAGAATAGGCATAATTGTACGAATCAATAACGTCCCAACCGGTCCTTACACTTACAACCTCTCCTGTTGAACGCGAAACACCAACTACTATTCCGTTACTATCATAAGATATATTATTTATAAGTCTGGTAAAATTGAAATAATAAATATCTTCACTATTATAGTTCTTTTGCATATTATAATTTAGTAATTTGCATTTAGCGTCAAAGCTCTTTTCATAATTTTTAACAAATAACCTTGCT
>JAZSRE010000013.1:0-5025 GCA_045538345.1 Clostridia bacterium | reverse complement strand
TTGGTGGGAACAATAGGGATCGAACCTATGACCCTCTGCTTGTAAGGCAGATGCTCTCCCAGCTGAGCTATGCTCCCATACAAAAATAAAGTTGGCGACCGAGAAGGGGCTCGAACCCTCGACCTCCAGCGTGACAGGCTGGCGTTCTAACCAACTGAACTACTCGGCCAACTATATTAAACTACGGGACAAATTATCTCTACTGAACCCGTCAGCAAGATATATTCTACTACATCAAAAACAAAATGTCAAGCATTTTTTTTATTTTTTTTAAAGTTTTTTAAGGGTGTATAAAAAATGCACTTTATTTAGTGCATTTCTTGATAAGTTCCTCAATATCTTGTGAATTAAACTTGTATTTTTTATCACAAAAGTTACAATTTACCTCGGTGCCATTATCTTCAAGCAGTGAATAAAGGTCTTTTTTGCCGATGGAAATAAGAGCCTTTTCAACTCTTTCTTTGCTACAATTACATTTGTATTCAGGAGTTTCTTCCTTTAGAATATGATATGGCATAACATCATTTAAAATTTCCTTTATAATTTCTTCGGGTGTATAACCCTTATCTACCATTGTACTTACTGATGGTATTTCGCCAAGTCTTTTTTCTATTGCACTAATCAACTGTTCGTCCTCAGGGCTCCAACCGGGCATCATTTGTATAACATATCCGCCTGCAGCTTTTACGGAGTAATCTCTGTCAACAAGTACACCAAGGGATATTGCAGTTGGGGTTTGTTCGCTTGTTGCGTAGTAGTAGGTTAAATCTTCCGCAACCTCACCCGTTGTAATTTCTACTTGACCAATATAGGGCTGTGTGCCCTTGCCCAAATCGCGGATGACGTTTAAATATCCGCTTTTGCCTATGCCGTTACCTACGTCAATTTTTCCGTCTGGACGAAGAGGCAAGTCCGCCTGCGGGTTTTGTACATATCCGCGAACATTGGAATTGGTATCAGCCACCACTACCAATGTTCCCAAAGGGCCATTACCCTTAAACTGTATAGTAAGTGATACATTTTCATCCTTTTGCATTGCACCCATAATTGCTCCTGCTGTAAGTGTTCTTCCAAGTGCTGCAGTAGCAAGAGGCATGGTTTGATGTATTTTTTGTGCTTCGCCAACAAGGTCTGTTGTAACTGCCGCATAAATTCTCATTGCTGCATTGTCAGTTAACGCAACTGTTATTTTATCATTCATTTTTTATGCTACCTCCGATTAATTGGGGTCTTGAAATTTTTACTAATTATAACACATAAAAGCTATAAGTCAATAGTTTTTTGTTATTTGTGGTAATTTTCGTTATTTATTATTTTGAAAGCTCGGTAAATCTGTTCTGTTAAAACAACACGCATAAGCTGATGAGGGAACGTCATTTTTGAAAATGAAAGCTTTAGCTTACCCATATTTTTTACTCTGTCATCAAGGCCGTTTGAACCGCCAATTACAAAGGTGATGTGAGAATTACCCTCAACTGAAGTTTTGCTTATAAATTGTGCAAGCTCTTCGCTGGATAGTTGTTTGCCCTCTACACATAGGGGAACACATACGCCTTTTATTTTGGGTATTATAAGCTCGGCCTCCCGTTGTGTTTCCATATTGTCATCAGGAAAGTCATGTATCTGAGTAATTTTAAAGTTGCAGTATCTTCCAAGCCTTTTTTCGTATTCTTCTATTGCTGATGTAAAATACTTTTCTTTTATTTTCCCTACGGCGATTATTTCAATTGTAAGCATAAATTCACCTCATTTTCTTCATTATTATAACATACAAACATAAATTTTAGCAACAAGTTTAAATTTTTTAAAAAAACTATTGACAAACGACTTGGGGTATGGTATTATACTTGAGCAAAGCAGAAAAGTTATCCAACTTTCTCACCTTTTCGACAAATGGGTTGACTGGGTTATAAAATTGTTAATAATCAGTTTTATAATAGATGTGGATAGCTTTATGTTATCCACATTTTCTTTTATTCTTGGGGGTGCATGTTATCAGTAAGGAACATGTTATTAATGAAAAAATCAGAGAAAAGGAAGTTCGTCTTATTGGCGACACAGGTGAACAGCTAGGTATAGTTTCTTCACAGCAGGCTTTGGATATGGCAGGCGAGAAGAATCTTGACCTTGTTATGATTGCGCCTAATGCGGTTCCGCCTGTTTGCAAGATTATGGATTACGGCAAGTTCCGTTTTGAAGCTGCAAAAAAGGAAAAAGAACAGCGTAAAAACCAAAAGGTTGTTGAAACAAAGGAAGTACGTCTTACACCAAATATTGACGACCATGATTTTTTCACAAAAGTAAACAATGCTAAAAAGTTTTTGAAAAGCGGCAACAAGGTTAAGGTTACAGTTCGTTTCCGCGGAAGGGAAGTTACTCACGCTTCACTTGGTGAGGATATACTTATCAGATTCAAGGATGAGGTTGAAGAAGTAGGCGTTGTAGATAAACAACCAAAAATGGAAGGCAGAAATATGTCTATGTTTATTTCACCGAAAGGTGCTTAAATAATAAAAATTTAAAGCGAATACGAAAGGAGAATTGCTTTATGGCTAATAAAATAAAAACTCACAGAGGTGCAGCTAAAAGATTTAAGCTTACAGCTAGCGGCAAAGTAAAAAGAGGTTCAGCGTTCAGAAGCCACATTTTGAACAAGAAAACAACAAAGAGAAAAAGAGGCCTTAGAAAGGCTGCTTACTGCCATGATTCAAATGCAGCAGTTATCAAGAAGTTAATTCCATACAAATAATATTCGATAAAGCGTAGGAGGTAAATTATAAATGGCTAGAATTAAAGGTGCTATGCACACTAGAAAAAGACATAAAAAAATATTGAAGCTTGCTAAAGGTTACAGAGGTGGCAGAAGCCGTTTGTTCAGAACAGCTAACGAAGCTGTTATGAAGGCTATGTCTAACGCTTACATCGGCAGAAAGCTTAAGAAGAGAGATTTCCGTCAGCTATGGATTGCTCGTATCAATGCTGCTGCACGTGCTAATGGCATGAACTACAGCACAATGATGAACGGTCTTAAAAAAGCTGGAATCAGCATTAATAGAAAAATGCTTGCTGAAATTGCAGTATCAGATGCTGCTGCATTTACAGCTTTGGTAGAAAAAGCTAAAGAAGCAAGAAAATAATGTTTTTAAATTGGGGTCGCGTATGCGTCCCCATTTGCTATATTTACTGTTAAAATTTTTTGTTGATTTTTTGATATTTATTTGATATATTACCTAATAAAGTGATGAATGATATGATTAAAGAAATTGTTTCTACAGAAAATAAAATATACAAACAGACAAAAAAGCTTCTTTCGCGGGCAGAACGTAATAAGACCAAGATGTTTATTGCAGAAGGTCAGCGAATTGTTGAGGATGCAGTAATTTCGGGAGTGGTTGAATATATTTTTGTATCCCAAAATTACGGAGGCAAAATGTACGATTTGCCTACATACAAAGTACCCGAAAAAATGTTTTCGGCTTTGTCTGATACAGAAACTTCACAGGGTATACTTGCAGTTTGTAAAATGGCATATTATAATATGGAAGAAATATCTTGCGATAGCCTGCTAATATGTGATGAGGTTTCGGACCCTGGAAATCTTGGTACGCTAATTCGTACTGCAGAATGCAGCGGGTTTGGAGGCATTATACTTTTAAAGGGGACGGTAGACCCATATAGTCCAAAAGTTGTACGTTCAACAATGGGTTCTGTTTTTCGTATGCCTATGTATTTTGCACAAGCGGAGGATTTAAAAAAATATCTTTCGGATTATTCAATTATTGCAACAGTTTTAGACGGGTCAAGGGATTTGTATGACATTGAATTTCCCGAAAAAGTAGCCGTTGTTGTGGGTAATGAGGCACGAGGAGTAAGCCACGAGGTGGCCAAAATGGCACAAATACGTACATTAATACCTATGTGCGGAAATGCAGAATCACTTAATGCATCTGTTGCAGGAAGTATAGTAATGTATGAAATTTTAAGACAAAGAAGATTAAAATAAGCGGAGAATACTTATGGAAAAGCTTTATGCAATATGGCTTGCGGAAACCTTTGGTGCAGGAAGCCGTATTTCTTCATTATTATGTGAATATTATGAGTCCTTTGAGGCAATATATAATGCAGATTTGGAAGAATTGGCATTGATAGAAGGAATTTCCCATACTCATATAGAAAAACTTAATAACAAAAGCCTGAAAAGGGCAGGTGAAATAGCTTCAGAGTGTGAGGCACTTTATATTGATATAATCACAATTTTTGACGATAAATATCCTGAGAATTTAAAAAATATATCTTGTCCACCAATTTTGCTTTATGTAAAAGGGAAGTTACCGGATATAAAAAATACTCCTTCCATAGGAATTGTTGGTTCGAGAAAGCCAAGTAATTATGGTGCCAAAATGGCACAGAATTTTGCTGAAGAACTTGGCAGAAAAGGATTTATGATTGTAAGCGGTATGGCAAGGGGTGTAGATACCTGTGCACACAGGGGCGCCCTAAAGGCAGAGGCTTTGACCATTGCGGTTTTGGGGTGTGGAGTTGATGTTCTTTATCCGCCCGAAAACAGTGCAATAAAGGACCTTATAGAGACCAACGGTGCAGTTATTTCGGAATTTGCCCCGGGAACGGCACCTATGCCCACTCATTTTCCTGTGCGTAACAGAATAGTAAGCGGGCTTTCCAATGCAATTCTTGTTATAGAGGGAAAGGCTTCAAGCGGTTCGTCAATAACGGCAAATATTGCAAAGGATCAGGGAAGAGAAGTTTTTTGTCTCCCCGGAAATGTGGATAATCCACTAAGTTCTGTATCTCACAAGCTTATTCGCGAAGGGGCAAGGCTTGTAACATGTGCAGGAGATATTATAACCGACTTGGGATATATGTTGGTTGAAGAAAAACCAAGTGAAAGCGAACAACTTGAATTTGCTTTTTCAAAGCTTACGGAAGACCAACGTAAAATTGCAGAGGTGCTTGATAGAAATATGCCCATGCACATAGATGAAATTTATTTTAAATCGGGGATTG
>JAZSRE010000141.1:0-2638 GCA_045538345.1 Clostridia bacterium | reverse complement strand
GAGGGCATGATGACAACTGATACAAGGCTTAAACAAATTGCCATAAGCTTTGAAATTGGCGGTGTGGAATGTAAAATTGGCGGTATTGCAAAAGGGTCAGGTATGATTCACCCTGATATGGCAACAATGCTTGTGTTTATTACAACAGACTGTGCTATTTCACCCCAGATGCTTAACAAAGCACTTTCAACAGATATTCAGAACACTTTTAATATGGTAAGTGTTGATGGTGATACATCTACAAACGATATGGTAAACATACTTGCAAACGGTATGGCAGGCAACAAACTTATAGATAAAGAAGATGAAAATTACGCTAAGTTTATGAAGGCGCTTAACACAGTTACAGTTTACCTTTGCCAGAAAATTGCAGGAGACGGCGAGGGTGCAACAAAGCTTTTGGAATGTAAGGTTACGGGGTCAGCTTCTGTTGCAACTGCAAAAACTGTTGCAAAATCGGTTATTTGTTCTTCACTTTTGAAGGCGGCTATGTTTGGTGCAGATGCCAACTGGGGCCGTGTACTTTGTGCAATAGGATACAGCGGTGCAGATGTGGATGTTGAAAAAATTGACGTTGCTTTCCGTTCACCAAAGGGTACAATTGAGGTTTGCAAAAACGGTGCAGGTGTAGATTTTTCCGAAGAAATTGCAAAGGAAATTTTGCTTGAAGAAAAAATTGAAATTTTAATAGAACTTAACAGTGGCAGTGAATGTGCAACTGCATGGGGTTGCGACCTTACATACGATTATGTAAAAATAAACGGTGATTATCGCACCTGATTGGAATGTAAAAAATGAGCAGAACACATAAATGTTATAAACAAACTTCACCACTCGACGTACCTTTTGTACGCCTTCGGGTAACCTCAAGCATAGCTTGAGTTCAGTTTGTTCATTCTGCAACATTTTTTCCTATTCCTTATAATAGAAGAGAGGTTTTAAATATGAAAATTTCTAACGCAGACAGAGCCAAAATATTAACAGAGGCTTTGCCGTACATACAAAAGTACAGCAATAAAATCCTTGTTATAAAATACGGCGGCAACGCTATGATTAACGAGGAACTTAAAGCGGCGGTTATGGGGGATATTGTATTGCTTTCTCTAATCGGCGTAAAGGTTGTGCTTGTTCACGGTGGTGGCCCTGAAATTTCGGAAATGCTTAACAAGGTAGGAAAGAAGTCGGAATTTGTTAACGGCCTTCGCGTAACTGACAAGGAAACTGTAGACATTGTACAGATGGTGCTTGCAGGCAAGGTTAATAAAAGCCTTGTTAATTACATACAGAATATTGGCGGTAAGGCAATTGGGCTTTGCGGTACTGACGGACATATGATAGAGGCAGAAATGAAAAATCCGGAACTTGGCTTTGTGGGTGAAATTACGGATATTAACACAACACCTATTTTAGATGTACTTGACAAGGGGTATATTCCTGTTATTTCAACTATTGGTTGTGATAATGAGGGTAATATTTATAACATAAATGCAGATACTGCCGCTGCTAAAATTGCAGGAAAACTTCAGGCAGAAAGCTTTATTTCAATGACCGATATACGCGGACTTTTGAGAGATAAGGACGATGAGGAAACTGTTATACCTGTTGTTAATGTAAGTGAGGCACCTCAGCTTATCCACGAGGGCATCATTTCAGGCGGTATGATACCGAAGATTGAATGTTGTATCGAGGCTATAAGGCAGGGCGTTGGTCAGGTGTTTATTATTGACGGACGCGTTCCACACTCTATACTTATTGAAGTGCTTACCGACGAAGGTATAGGAACAATGTTTAAATAATTTAAGGTGGGTTTTTAAATGAATATAAAAGAGGCAGATAAACAGTATATTATGCCTACATACGGTCGTTTTGACCTTTGCATAGTTAAAGGTGAGGGCAGTACTTATTATGATGAAAACGGCAAAAAGTATATAGATATGGGTACGGGTATTGCGGTTAATACATTCGGTGCAAATGACAGTGAATGGAAAGACGCCGTAATTGAACAGATTAACAAAATTCAGCATACCTCAAACCTTTATTACAGTGAGCCTTGCGTAAAGCTTGCAAAGATGCTATGCGAAAAGACAGGTATGAAGAAAGTCTTTTTCGGTAATTCCGGTGCAGAGGCTAATGAATGTGCAATTAAGGGTGCAAGAAAATTTGGTACAGACATCCGTGAGGATAAAAATGTAATTATTACGCTAAAGGACAGCTTCCACGGCAGAACTGTAACAACCCTTTCTGCAACAGGGCAGGATGTGTTTCATAAAAACTTCACACCTTTTACCGGGGGTTTTGTGCACGTAACTGCCAATGACATTGAAGAACTTAAAAATGCAATAAATGAAAATGTATGTGCAATTATGATTGAAATTGTACAGGGCGAGGGCGGAGTTAACACCCTTAACAAGGAATACCTTGACGAAATTGAAAAGATTACTACTGAAAATGACATTTTGCTTGTAGTTGATGAGGTACAGACAGGTAACGGCAGAACAGGGTCAATGTACGCGTTTATGCAGTTTGGTTTGACACCTGACATTGTTTCAACTGCAAAGGGGCTTGAGGTGGTTTGCCTATGGGGGCAACAATGTTTGGGGAAAGGGTTGAAAATATCCTTCCTGCAGGTACACATGGG
>JAZSRE010000138.1:0-4013 GCA_045538345.1 Clostridia bacterium | reverse complement strand
TATTATACTGGTTGAATTATGCTATATTTAATCATTTCAACAGTTTGTTTTTCACTTTCTTTCGGGTTAATTAAAACTCAATTGAGTAGTTTGCCAGAAGAATTTGTTGTGATTTTAAGATTATTTATTGCGACATTGATTTTTTTACCATTTTTGTATGAATTATATATTTTTATACATTCTTCAGGTGATTCATCAGTAAAACTCAATCTGCCAAAAGCAATGCCGGTTTGTTTTATGTCATCTAATTTGTCAGACATAACAATAGGCTTTGAATTGAATATTTCATTTCTGCATTGGGGCAGACACTTTATTAAAAAACCTTCATTTGTACGGTCATATATATAACCACCGCGTTTATTACAACCAACTGAAGTTTTAATTAAACAGTTTTCTGTAATCATTATTGGTAATTTACCGTATATAACACATTCGCATTCAATTATTTTAGATATATCTTTTATTTGCTTTAGCATTAATTCAGTTGAAAGAGTAATACCTTTTACATCTGCTTTTTTGTAGAAGTCGCATGCTACTCTGTTAAACACATTCATTGTGAAATCTAGATATATGATTTTGTTGCAACGTCTAGCAATATTTAGTTGTCCGATATTTCTTACTAAAACATATTTGTTAGGTGTTTTTGAAATAATTTCTTCAAGGTTATCGGGAGATATTCTTGGAAGAATCAATATTTCATTTTCTTTATAGTCTCCAAGTTCCAAAGGAACATAAATTTTTTCACAATCTGTTTTTCTTACAACATCTAATTGTTCCTTAGTTGAAACAGATATACTTAATTTGAATTCGTTTTTTTTATCAAATTCATCAAATTCATAAAATGTTGTTTCGGGGTATGGATGTTCAAACATTTTTATTATTTTGTTTTCCAATGCTTCAACAACACTTCTACGGGATTTATTGATTTCTGATGTAGGAATAAACACGTCCGAATCCACAATTATTTCTATATTTTCTGTTTCAAATACAGTATCTCCAAGTTTATTAAGATTTTCATTAATTTTTTCTTTTGTTGTTACAGCATTTTTAGCTTGTTCAAGGACCATGTCGGATGTATAACTTGCAGTATTGCCATATTCATCTATTGCTGTTAAGCATAGATTTTTACCTTTTAAACCTGTAAAATATAGGTTAATTTTGGTTTTTTTGAATTTTTCAGTAAATTTTAAAACATCATCTTGCTGTAAATATGGATTATCGGGTTTGGTATGGCAAAACATATCTTTTCCCTTTGAATTTTTATAATATCCATCAGAAAAACCGCCACGGTAAAAAATTTTTTCTAAGTTTTTGTAATCGGCATCGGATATACTTTTTTCATTATCAAGATATTTTCTGTATGTAGAGATTACAGTTGAAACGTAGTCTGGACCTTTCATTCTTCCTTCAATTTTAAGAGATGTAACGCCACAGTCTTCAATTTCTTTAAGATATTTTATAAGGCACATATCTTTAAGACTCATTAAAAATCCTTTTTTATTATCTACACAATACTCAAGTCTGCAAGGTTGTGCACATTTTCCGCGGTTACCGCTTCGCCCTCCTATTACAGATGACATAAGACATTGACCCGAATAACATAAACACATTGCACCATGGACAAATATTTCTATTTCTATACCCGCGTTTTGTGATATATATTTTATTTGTTCCATTGAAAGCTCTCTTGAAAGGACAACCCTTTTAAATCCTATACTTTTTAAAAACTTAGCACCTTCAAGGTCGTATACAGTCATCTGTGTACTAGCGTGTAGATTTAATGATGGAGCAATTTTTTTAATATACATTGCAACACCAATATCTTGAACAATAACACCGTCTACACCAATCTTACATATGTATCTTATAAATTTATCAAGCTCTGCAAATTCTTTGTCTGTAATAAGTATGTTGACAGTTACATAAACTTTTACTTTTCTAAGATGACAATATTCAACAGCTTCTTTAAGTTCTGCATTGTTAAAATTTGTTGCAGATGCTCGCGCATTAAACAAACTACCGCCAAGGTATACGGCATCAGTACCGCTATTTACAGCTGCTATAAGTGATTGTATGCTTCCTGCCGGAGCCAATAATTCACAGTTTATCATTTTGTTTATCCTTTTAGTGCTTTTATTTCTGCTTTAAGACGTGCTATTTCGGTTTCAAGCTGGCTGTTTTTAAATGATGCAGCTGATGCCTCATCTATATATTGTTTTATTTGCGAACGAAGATTGTCAGCTGTCTCTTCGCTTTTAAAGTAGTCATCAGCAACATTTATAGCTGCTAAGATGGAGGTGTCCTGTATAGTAAGGCTACCACCACTTGCATATGTAATTTCACCAATTTTTTTATCTATGTATTCTGCAACCATTTCCATATGTTCTTTAGTATCAGAGGAAACCAAAGTGTAATCTCTGTTGTTGATAGTTATAGTTATTTTGTTTTTTTCCATAGCTTTTTCAAGTCCTTTCTTATGTAAAGTCATACTTATTAATATTATATATAATTTTTTATAAAAAAGCAATGAGTTTTCAAAAAAATAAGCATACTTTTTTAAATTTTAAGTATGCTTATTTTCAATCATATCATATAGAGTTGATAATGCATCAGAAATTCCGCCAACCGAATCTATTAATCCGCACTTTACTGTTTCTTCACCAAACAAAATTGTACCTACGTCATTTGCTATAATTCCTGTTGCAAGCATTAAAGAAAGAAAGTTTTCTTTAGATATTTTGCTGTTTTTTTCTACAAAGGAAACTACCCTGTCTTGAACTTTGTTAAAATATTCGTATGTTTGTATTGCTCCAATTACAATTCCGTTTGTTCTTATTGGGTGTATAGTCATTGTAGCACTTGGAACAATAAATGATTTTTTGGATGATACTGCCAAAGGAACGCCAATACTGTGTCCACCGCCCAAAACTATCGAAACAGTTGGTTTTGACATACTTGAAATTAATTCTGCTATTGCAAGACCTGCTTCAACATCACCACCAACAGTATTTAAAAGAATAAGCAACCCTTCAATATCCTTGTTCTCTTCGATATTAATTAGTTTTGGAAGAACATCTTCATATTTTGTTGCTTTGCTGTTTTGAGGTAATATGTTATGCCCTTCAATTTGTCCTATTATATTTAGACAGTGAATGTTATGTGGGGCATTTACTATTGGCGTTGTAGCTTCCTGATGGTTATTTTCGTTGTTATTCATTAAAATCACCCCTGTTTTATTATGCTCATTATTTATTTAATAATACTTTATGTTGTGTTTAGGTTGGCGTTTTTTACAAAAAACATACAGAATATTAATTTTTTTAAACAATAAAGTATTGGATTTTTTATTAAAAATAACTAAAAATGTTTTGAAAATGTAAAATTCTATTGTATTTGTGTGTTCCAAGTGGTAGAATGAGTATGACTTAAGATTAAACATGCGAGTGCATGAGATAAATTTAGGAGGTAGAAATAATGAAAAGAACTGATTTAGTTGCAGCTATTGCAGAAAAAGCTTCAATGACTAAGAAGGATGCTGATTTGGCTTTGAACGCTACAATCGAAGCTATCACAGAAGCTCTTAAAGCTGGTGATAAGGTTCAGTTGGTTGGCTTTGGTACTTTCGAAGTACGTAACAAGGCAGCTCGTACAGGTAGAAACCCACAGACAGGTAAAGAAATTAAGATTGCTGCTTCAAAGGCTCCTGCATTTAAAGCTGGTAGAGCTTTCAAAGACGCTATTAAATAATTTACTTTTTGCACAAAAAAACTCCTGTTTTAACAGGAGTTTTTTTATTATTCTTACTTGACAAACAATTTATTTTTATTTATAATGATATTTGCTTGCTGATATAACTCAGACGGTAGAGTACCACCTTGGTAAGGTGGAAGTCGTGGGTTCAAGTCCCATTATCAGCTCCAAAAAGGTCTGCACTGATTTAGTGCAGACCTTTTTTCATATAGTTATGTAATATTTTATTTTCTCAAATGTTTTTTCGCCTATGCCTTTAACAT
>JAZSRE010000170.1:0-4504 GCA_045538345.1 Clostridia bacterium | reverse complement strand
GGTTTTGGTATTGGTGAAGGTAACGCCGTTGCAAAAGCTTGTGAGGCTATCGGCAGACAGCCTGAAGCAAAAGGCGATGTAACAACCACTATGCTTATGGGTTGTGCTATTGCTGAAACAACAGGTCTTTATGCCCTTGTTATAGCAATTTTGCTTTTGTTTGTTACACCTAATATGTTTATAAATATACTTGTTAATTATATCGGTTAATACAGAGAGGAACGAATTATGCAATCATTGGAAGTAATTTCTGTTAATTTATGGCAGACATTGATTTCATTGCTGAATTTACTGATTCTTTTTCTTCTGTTCAAAAAGTTTCTTTTTAAACCTGTAAATAATATGCTTGCAAAACGCCAGAGCGAAATTGACGAAACTTATCGCAAAGCCGATGAGGCAAATCAGAGTGCTTTGGAAAACAAGCTTTTGTGGGATGAAAAAATGGGCACTTTGAAACAAGAGTCTGAGGATATGCTTAAAAAAGCTCAAAATACTGCAAAAGTACAGGGTGAAACAATTGTTCAAAAGGCTAAAGAGCAGGCTGACGGCATTGTAAGACAGGCTCAGGCTCAGGCTCAGCTTGAAATTAAAAATGCGGAAGAAGATATAAAGAAAGAAATTGTAGTTGTATCTACCGCTATTGCCAACAAGCTTTTGGAAAGGGAAATAAATGCCGATGACCATCGTGCACTTATAGATTCATTCATAGAGAAAATAGGTGATAGTGAATGAGTGGAATAAGCAACGAATATGCAAAGGCTTTGTTTATGTTGGCTTGCGAAAATAAAGGTGAAGAAGAATATAAAAATGCTCTTGAGTTTGTTTTGGATGTTTTTGAGAAAAATCCTGAGTACCCTCAGTTTCTCGAAAGTCTTTCTATAAGCCTTGTTGACAGGCAAAACAGCCTGGAAGCTGTGTTTAAAAGCAGTATTCCTGCAGATGTTTTATCCTTCTTAAAGCTTTTGTGCGAAAAAAAATACATCAGAGAATTTGCTGAATGTGCAAAGGATTATATTGCACTTTATAACAATTGTAAAAAGATTTCAAAGGCAAAGGTAATCAGTGCAGTAGAGCTTACTGACGACCAGAAGGATGCTGTTGCAAAGAAGCTTGAAAAAGAAACAGGCAACAAGCTTTTAATTGAGTATTTTACCGATAGTTCAATTATTGGCGGTATTGTTGTTGAAACAGACGGAAAGGTAATTGATTCCAGTATAAAAAAGCACCTTGAGAATGTAAAGGATGTGATTTGGCAATGAGTATAAAAACTGATGAAATAAGCCAGATAATTAAAGAACAAATTAAAAATTATGAATCTAAAATAGAAATGCATGAAACAGGTACCGTTGTTTTGGTGGGTGATGGTATTGCCCGTGTGTATGGTCTTAAATCCTGTATGTCAAGTGAACTTTTGGAATTTGAAGACGGCAGTATGGGTATGGCACAGAATCTGGAAAAGGAAACTGTATCTGTTGCTCTTTTGTCTAATTCAAATAACATTTCTGAAGGCTCAACAGTAAAACGCACAGGTAAGGTTGTATCCGTGCCTGTTGGTGATGCACTTTTGGGCAGAGTTGTAGATGCTTTGGGTAACCCAATTGACGGCAAGGGTGTAATAAACACAACTGCCACAAGACCTATTGAGTCAGATGCCCCGGGCATTATTGAAAGAAAAAGCGTATCTGTACCTTTGCAGACAGGTATTAAGGCTATAGACAGTATGATTCCAATAGGCAGAGGTCAGCGTGAGCTTATTATAGGCGACAGACAGACCGGTAAAACTTCTATTGTTATGGATACTATTATAAACCAGAAAAATACAGGGGTTATTTGTATCTATGTTGCAATAGGGCAAAAAAATACCGCTGTGGTACAGCTTGCAAACGAACTTACAAAAGCAGGTGCTATGGAATACAGTATAATTGTATCTGCATCAGCTTCGGAAACTGCACCTCTTCAATATGTTGCACCTTATTCGGGTTGTGCTATGGCAGAATATTTTATGGAGCAGGGAAAGGACGTACTTATAATATATGATGACCTTTCAAAGCACGCTATTGCATACAGAGCTTTATCCTTGCTGATACGCCGTCCACCCGGACGTGAAGCTTACCCCGGTGATGTATTTTACTTGCATTCAAGACTTTTAGAGCGTGCAGCTTGTGTTGCACCTGAGTTTGGTGGCGGTTCAATTACAGCACTTCCTATTATTGAAACTCAGGCAGGGGACGTGTCTGCATATATCCCTACCAACGTTATATCCATAACAGACGGGCAGATATTTTTGGAAACGGAACTTTTCCACGCAGGTGTTATGCCTGCTATAAACCCCGGTATTTCAGTAAGCCGAGTTGGTGGTTCTGCACAGCTTAAGGCTATGAAGAAGGTATCAGGTGAGCTTAAGCTTTTATATGCTCAGTACAGAGAATTACAGGCTTTTGCACAGTTTGGAAGCGACCTTGACGAGGATACAAAAAACCGTCTTGCCCTTGGTGCGAGAATTGTTGAAGTTTTAAAACAAAAGAAAAATTCACCTGTAAGGGTGGGTTGTCAGGTTGCCATTGTATATGCAGTTATTAACGGATACCTTAATGAAATACCTGTTGAAAAGGTTTCAGAATACGAAGAAAGGCTTTTTGCTTTTCTTGAAGCAGAATATACAGGTCTTTTAGAAAGATTTGAAAATAACTATTGCGACGACCAGGATATAGATATGCTTAAAAAAGCTCTTGATGAAATGAGGTAGTAGTATATGGGCGTAGATATTAAAAGCTTGAAAAATCGCATTAAAAGTGTAGATTCAACACTGCACCTTACCAATGCGATGGGGCTTGTAGCGTCTGCAAAAATCCGAGGAGCAACTCTTTTAATGGGCAAAAGCAGAGAGTATGCCAAGGCACTTGAAAATACAGTTACTGTGTTGGCTACGGCAAAATCCTGCGAAAAAAGCCCCTATATGCAAAATGGTCAAAAGGGTAAGACGTTGATTATTGCTGTTGCGGGGGACAGAGGTCTGGCTGGTGGATATAATTCCAACTTGTTTAAGGCCTGTGAGGAACATAATGCAGACAAAATTATCTCCATTGGCAAAAGGGCTTGCGAAAGGTATGGCAAAGATGTTGTAAAGGCAGAAACCTTTTCATACAACGAGGCAATTACTCTTGCCAAAAATTTGTGTGATGAATTTAAAAAAGGTATGTGGGAAAGAGTTGGAATTGTATATACAAAATACGAATCTATGATGACTCAGACTCCTGCTACACAGTGGATTTTGCCTGTTGAGAAATCCGATAAAAAGCTTAATGCAGATATTATTTACGAGCCTGATGAAAGAACTGTACTTGAGGCAGTAATAGAAGAATATATTGCAGGTAAAATTGTTGCATCTGTTAGAGAAAGCTTTACCTGTGAAGTGGTTGCAAGAAGATTTGCTATGGATAATGCGGGTAAAAACGCAACTGAAATGATTGAAAATCTCACCCTTCAGTATAACCGTGCAAGGCAGGGTGCAATCACTCAGGAAATTACAGAAATTGTTGCCGGAAGCGGAATATAAGGAGTAATAAATATGTCAGATAAAATAAAAGGCAGTGTTTTGCAGGTTGTTGGCCCTGTGGTTGACGTTTATTTTGAAGAGGGTAATTTGCCTGCTATAAACAATGCTCTTACTATGAATATTGGAAATAAAACTCTTACAGTAGAGGTGGCACAACACATCGGGGACAATGCGGTAAGGTGTATTGCTATGGCATCTACTGACGGTCTTACAAGAGAAACTGAAGTTACAGACACAGGTAAGGCTATAAGCGTGCCTGTTGGCAGAAAAACTCTTGGAAGAATTTTTAACGTACTTGGCGAGCCGGTAGATAACAAGCCTGCCCCTGAAGATGTTGAAAGATGGGATATTCACCGTCCTGCACCTGAGTATTCAGAACTTTCCACATCTACCGAAATACTTGAAACAGGTATTAAGGTTATTGACCTTATCTGCCCTTATTCAAAGGGTGGTAAGATTGGCCTTTTCGGCGGAGCCGGTGTTGGTAAGACAGTTCTTATTATGGAGCTTATCAACAACATCGCTAAGGAACATGGCGGTCTTTCAGTATTTACAGGCGTTGGTGAACGTACCCGTGAAGGTAATGACCTTTACAACGAAATGATGGAATCGGGAGTTCTTTCCAACACTACATTGGTGTACGGACAGATGAACGAACCACCGGGCGCGAGAATGAGAGTAGGTCTTTCGGGACTTACAATGGCAGAGTATTTGCGTGAAGAAGAAGGTCAGGACGTACTTTTGTTTATTGATAATATATTCAGATTTACCCAGGCGGGGTCTGAAGTATCAGCCCTTCTTGGCAGAATGCCGTCTGCGGTTGGTTATCAGCCTACTTTGGCAAATGAAATGGGTATGCTTCAGGAAAGAATTACATCAACTAAAAAAGGTTCTATTACATCCATTCAGGCTGTATATGTACCTGCCGATGACCTTACTGACCCTGCG
>JAZSRE010000095.1:0-7853 GCA_045538345.1 Clostridia bacterium | reverse complement strand
TGTATTTGAAACACCTGTTTCAGCAGTTATTGAAGGTAATGATGGTATGGGTCAGCTACTTAGCCACTATGCAATGAGCCTAGCTATTGAAAAGGCTAAGAAGTCTGGTATTGCTATTGTTAATGTACGTAATTCAAATCATTTTGGTATTGCAGGCTACTATTCAAAGATGGCTTGTGATGAGGGCTTAATAGGTATGGCTATGACAAACTCAGAAGCTATTATGGTTCCTACATTTGCAAGAAAAGCTATGCTTGGAAGTAATCCAATAGCTATTTCCGTTCCTGCAGACCCATATGATTTCTTCTTTGATGCATCTACAACAGTTGTTACAAGAGGTAAGCTTGAAGTTTATAACAAAGCAGGTAAGGAACTTCCTAACGGTTGGGCTTTGGATGCTAATGGTAAAGGTTCAACAGATGCTGCTGATGTACTTAAAAACATTGTTGGTAAAGTTGGCGGCGGTATTATGCCACTTGGTGGAGAAACTGAACAGACAGGCAGCCATAAGGGTTATGGTTATGGAATGTTCTGCGAAATTTTCTCATCTATTCTTTCAATGGGTATAACATCTAACCACACACATACAAACGGTAAGGGTGGTACATGTCACGGATTTATGGCAATTGATCCTAAAATTTTTGGTGATCCTGCTGCTATTAAAGAACATTTCTCAACATTCCTTCAGGAACTTAGAGAAGCTCCTAAGAGCGAAGGTGCAGATAGAATTTATACTCATGGTGAAAAAGAAATTATCGCTATGAACGATAGACTTGAAAATGGCATTGATGTTAATATTAACACTGTTGCTGAAATGATTGATTTTGCAGAATTTGTTGGTATGGATGCAAAAGCATATCTTGGTGATGTTAATCTTGATGATGCTAAAGAAAGTTCATATAAATAAAATTTAAAAATAGTCATATTTAAACACTTTCCTGATATACTTTTTATAGGATATCAGGAGGTGTTTTTTTATTGCAAAAAGGTAGCTTGTTAGTAAGAACTTACATTTCAAATATGCTTATTCCGGTTATTGGAACAAGAGTAACAGTTACAGAAAGCGATGAAAATGGAGAGAATTTATTGGCATTTAGACTAACTGATGAAAATGGAAAGACAGATATTATAGAAATTGAAACACCGGATATGGAACTTTCACTAGACCAGGATAATACGGAAAAGGCATATACAGGTGTAAATATTAAAGTGGAAAAAGATGGTTTTGTAATTTTTATAATTAAAAATGTTCAAATTTTTGCTAATAGGTTGAGTGAACAGAATATAGAGATGATACCTCTACCTGAAAATTCTGAATATGATGAATATTCAAATACATATACTGTAACACCACAAAATTTGCAGAGGTGATTTTATGCCAACAGTTATTCCATTTATACCTGAAGAAATTACTGTTCATCTTGGTGCACCATCAGCAAGTGCGCAGAATGTAACCCTTTCGTTTAGAGACTATATTAAAAATGTTGCTTCAAGTGAAATATATCCAACTTGGGACGAGGATGCTTTGTATGCAAATATACTTGCGCAAATTTCTTTTGCACTTAACCGTGTATATACGGAATTTTATCGTTCACAAGGGTATAATTTTGATATTACAAACAATACTGCTTTTGACCAAAAGTTTATACAGGGGAGAAATATATTTTCTAATATTTCAGACATTGTAGATGATATATTTGATAATTATCTACGTATAAGAGGAAGAGTAGAGCCCTTGGCGGCAAAATACTGTAATGGTACTACAGTAACTTGTCAGGGATTATCACAGTGGGGAAGTGAATATCTTGCCCGAGACGGACTTGATTATGTACAAATACTTAGAAACTATTATGGAGATGATGTGGAAATTGTAGTTGATGCACCTATAAGAGGCATAAACGAATCGTATCCCGGATATCCCATACGCAGAGGCGATTCAGGGGTTTATGTGCAGATAATACAGGTTATGTTAAACAGAATTTCTAATGATTATCCTGCAATTCCAAAGGTGAATCCAATTGATGCAATTTTTGGCGAAAATACTGAAGCTGCTGTGCGTAAGTTCCAGGAAATTTTTAACCTTACAGTTGACGGAATTGTAGGCAGGGCAACCTGGTATGAGATGGTGTATTTGTATGTAGGTCTTTTAAGACTTTCTGAACTTTATTCCGAAGGGCAGACGTTTGTAGGTATTGACTTGCAATATCCTCAAGGCCTTTCTGTGGGTGACAGAGGCGAAAAGGTGGCGGCTTTACAGTATATGCTTGCAACTTTAGCACAATTTGATAACCGTATTCCGCCTGTAACACGTGATGGAGTTTATGGTGGAAATACTGCATCTGCAGTAGAAAGTTTTCAGGCAATATATGGGTTGCCTGTTACAGGCGTTGTTGATGAACAGACTTGGGATTTACTGTACAGAGTTTTAAAAAATTCCTATGACGTAGTTTTATTTGATAGCAGAGAACTTAATATTGAAACTGCAAAATATCCCGGTACAGTTTTACAGATTGGCTCAACAGGGGATGGCGTACGTACACTTCAGGAATACATAAATACAATAGCTACGGTAAATAACAACATTACACCAGTAAGTATTACAGGTGTATATGGCAGGGCAACACGTAGTGCAGTAATGCAACTTCAAGGGGAATTTGGGCTTATTCGTACAGGAAATGTCAATGAATCAACATGGAATGCAATAGCAAACGAATATAAGAATGTTATTTCATCACAACAGAGTGAAAGAACACAGTTTCCCGGTAATACATTACGACAGGGCGATTCTGATAGTTAAGGGGTGAATGGATTGATTATTAATGATTTTGATGGAAAGCCTGTAAGAGGATTGCAAAGTATGCTTAGAAATATATCATACTATGTAGAGGATGTTTTGCCGGTTATTCCCGACGGTAACTTTACAGAGGATACAAAAAACAGCGTTATTTCTTTTCAAAAAATATACGGGTTAAATCCAAACGGTGAGGTTGATAATGAAACGTGGGAAAAAATCAGGGATATTAATAATGAATTAAATGAAATATATATTCAACCCGTAAAATTCCCCGTCTTTGGAAAAAGAGTAGTTGTATATGAGGGGGACGAAAGGTCAGAACTTTATGTAATTCAGGCAATGCTATATGCAATTTTTCTTGAAGTTCCAAATTCTCCAACTGTGGAGATAACAGGAAGGCATGATGAAAATTCTGTTAATGCTGTAATATTTATTCAGGAAATTATAGGCTTGGAACCAACCGGAATTATCGATACACAAACATATAATGGTATTGCAGATTTGTATACTACAACAGTTGCAAAAAAAATAAATCCCATAAACTAAGTTTATGGGATTTTCATCATCTTATAATTATATATGCTGTGTATATAACGTATGTTAAAACCATAATTATACCGGCAAGTCGGGATACTTTTTTTGTTTTTGCAACAGGTATATAAATAAGTAAAGTTATAAGTGAAAGTATTATTAAATCGTACATTGAGTTTGTTACATCTGCTAAAGCTATTTTAATTGGACTTATTACGGATGAAACACCTAAAACAAATAATATATTAAAAATATTAGAGCCTAAAACATTACCCATAGCAATATCACTTTCGCCTTTTCTTGCAGCAACAATTGAGGTAACTAATTCGGGCAATGATGTACCTATGGCAACAATTGTAAGACCAACAAGGCTTTCAGTCATACCAAAATTCAAAGCGATTTCTTTTGCCCCTTCAACTGTTCTGTCTCCACCTATTACTATGCCAGCAAGACCAATTACTATTAAAAGAAGTTGTTTCCAAAGAGGCATAATCTTATTGTTTTTATCCTCTTGGGGTAATGGCGAGGATAATGCAGTTTGTACAGTATAGTACATAAATACCGAGAAGAATAAAAGTAATATTAATCCATCAGTTCTTGATATAACATTATCGGCAGAAACACCGGGAAACACACTAAAACTCAAGAAAATAAGTGCTAGTGTAATAATAAACGAGAATGGGATATCTTTTTTTATAATTGACTTATCTACTCTGATTGGACAAAATGCCGCACTTGCACCTGCGACCATAAGTAAGTTGAATATGTTTGAACCTACAACATTACCTATTGAAATGCCGCTGCTTCCGTTTATTGCAGCAGAAATGCTTACAGATGCTTCAGGCATTGATGTACCAAATGCAACTACAGTAAGACCTATTACAACAGATGGGATTCCGAATTTTTTTGAAAGTGCCGAAGCACCATCAACAAACCAGTCTGCACCTTTTATTAGCAGAAAAAAACCTAAAATTAACCATACATATTCCATAAAATACCTCCTAAATTTAATCAATAGGTCAAAAAAAGGTCAAAAAAAGACAAGACCCCTATTGATTTTATAATCAATAAAAGTCTTGTTATTTAATGAAAAACCGTGTTGTTATAAACAACAGTGATGACGATTGTTTCAACATCAATGTGATGCTAACTACTCCCTTTTACTGAATAGATTATATAATATTTATTTTTGTTTGTCAATAGAATTTTTGACATAAGATTAAAAATTATACGCTATTGCATTTTATAAACTTGTGATGTATAATTTTTTTGAGGTGGTTTTATGGCATTGGATAGAGTGTATGAAGCTATAAATAAATGTTGTGGGTGTACTGCATGTATGAATGTATGCCCCAAAAAGGCAATTACAATGGAATATGGTATTGATGGGTATTTATATCCTGTTATAGATAAAGAAAAATGTATAAGTTGTGGACTTTGTCAAAAAAGATGTCAGTATAATGAAGATGCATTTGTTCCTGAAACTTTTTCTGACAGGGATATGGATATTTATGCATCTCAAGGCTTTGAGGAAGCTACTGCCAAAAGTACATCGGGTGGTATGTTTTACCTTCTTGCTAAATATGTGCTTTTAAAAAATGGAGTTGTTTATGGAGCATCTTATGATAAAAATATGGTGGTAAAACATATTAAGGCAGAAACACTTGAAGAAATGGAACCTATAAGATGTTCTAAATATGTTCAAAGTAATCCTGAATATACATATATGGACGCAAAGAAAAACCTTGATGAAGGAAGATTTGTTCTGTATAGCGGAACACCCTGTCAGCTTGCAGGGTTATATGCTTATTTGGGTAGGGATTATGATAATCTATTATCTGTTGACCTAATATGTTATGGTATTACACCTCCAAAAATGTTTGAGGAGTATATTGAAATTCTTGAGAATAAATTTGGTTCAAAGGTAAAATTCTATGATTTTCGCGATAAGACAGATGGTTGGGGAAATAAATTTGTTCGTGTTGAATTTGAGGATGAATCAAAAACATTTATTGTACCTACTAACGATGAACCATATCGTAGGATGTTTAGTAGTAAAAACTTTACAAGGACAACCTGTAACAATTGTAGATATGCATATATGAAACGCTTTACAGATATTTCAATAGGTGATTATTGGAAAATTGAAGATACAGATTGTAAAATTAATCCTTATGCAGGGCTTTCAAAGGTGTTTGTATCAACTGAAAAAGGAAGAAGGGCATTTGAAGCAATTAAAGACCAGATGTTGAGGGAGAAAATGCCGTATGAAACAGCAGTAAGACCCAACCTTTCGGGTAAGGGTGGTGTAAGCCCTTTGTTTGATGAGTGTATGAATGATTATGCCGAATACGGTTTTAAGTATGTAATGAAAAAATATCATGATGTAGAATTGTAAAATTATTAGGAAATATACTTTAAATTAATTTGAAAAATTTTAAAAAAAGTATTGATTTTTGGAAAAATATATAGTATAATACTAATGTTGCTTATGAGGTGACGTAATATTGTGCAGGTGTGGTGGAACTGGCAGACGCGCTGGACTCAAAATCCTGTGGTAGTGATACCGTGTGGGTTCGACTCCCACCACCTGCACCAAACGCTTAATATTAATTAAGCGTTTTTTTTATATATATGTAAGGAAGATGTGTATGCTAGACAAATTATTTGAAAATTATGATAGTATTGTGGTTTTAGATACTGAAACTACGGGGCTCGATTTTAAAAATGACAAAATTATTGAACTATCTGCAATAAGGGTTGTGAGTGTAAATGGAGAAATTACTGTTACCGACCAACTTGATGAATTTATTAAGTTGCCTTATGGCAGAAAGATTCCTGAACAAATTCAAAACCTTACCGGTATTACCGATGAAATGCTTGAAACAGATGGTAAGACATCATGTGATGTTTGTAATTTGTTTGCAAGTTTGTTTAGGGACGATAAAATACTTGTTGTTGCATACAATGCACAATTTGATATGAATTTTATTTTTTATTTTCTATTAGAAAATAACCTTACACATATTTTAAAGAAAATAAATATGTTAGATGCCTATACTATTTATAAAGACAGGCATGAATATCCTCATAAGCTTGAAAATGCAATAGAAATATATAATCTTACCCATAAGGTTAAAAATAGTCATCGTGCTATTGACGATACTTTAGCGTTAGTTGAAGTTTTAAAGGAAATGTCAAAAGAAGAGGATGACATATATAAATACATTAATCTTTTTGGGTATAATCCAAAATATGGGGTAAGCGGTTCAAAAATATCTTCTGTTACATACAAACCCCAACCTTATAATACCAGCAAAAAACTTTATGAGGTGTAGGAATGAAAAATATAGTTGTTAAAAAAATAAAGTCATCTGTTAATTATATAAAAACTTTTTTGAAATGGTCTGTTATAGCTATAGTTGTTGGTATTGCCGGCGGGGTGATTGGTACTGCTTTTCATAAAAGTATAGACTATGCTACAGACATTAGAACAAGCTATAATTGGTTAATTTTTATTTTACCCTTAGGTGGATTGGTAATTATAGCTTTGTATAAGATGTTTAAAGTAAAGGAAGGGACTAATAGGGTTATAGAATCAGTTCGTTCTGATAAAAAAGTGCCTATACTTATGGCACCGCTTATTTTTGTAAGTACGGTTATAACTCATTTGCTTGGAGGTTCGGCAGGTAGGGAAGGTGCTGCATTACAACTTGGAGGAAGTATAGGATATCAATTTGGTAAGATATTTCGTCTTGATGAAAAGGATATGCATCTAATTGTTATGCTTGGCATGAGTGGTGTTTTTTCTGCTTTGTTTGGAACTCCGCTTACTGCAACATTTTTTGCATTAGAAGTTATAAGTGTAGGGGTTATTTATTATGTGGCACTTGTCCCTTGTATTTTGTCTGCGGTTGTTGCTTATAATATAGCTTTGTTTTTTGGTGTAAAACCTGTAAGGTTTTTAAGTGTTTTGAATCCCAATTTTCAAATAGATATATTTATAAAAGCAGTGATACTTGCTATACTATGCGCATTGGTAAGTATTTTGTTCTGCTCTTCTATTAAATATTTTACAAATTTGTCAAAAAAAAGAATACCCAATTCATATTTAAGGGCTTTTTTGGGTGGTTGTTTAATTGTTGTGTTAACAATTTTAGTTAGAACAACTGATTATAATGGTGCCGGTATGGATGTTATTTCCCGGGCAATGGAAGGTATTGCCAAACCAGAAGCTTTTTTACTTAAAATAATTTTTACTGTTATTACTATTTCTGCAGGTTTTAAGGGTGGAGAAATTGTTCCGACATTTTTTATTGGTTCAACATTCGGCTGTGTTGTTGGAGGACTTCTTGGGCTTGAACCAAGCTTCGGTGCGGCAATAGGTTTTGTTGCTCTATTCTGCGGTGTAGTTAACTGTCCTATTGCATCTATACTGCTGGCGTTAGAAGTGTTTGGTTCAAAATCGATTTTGATTTTTGCAATAGTTTGTGGTGTTAGTTATATGATGTCGGGATATTATGGATTA
>JAZSRE010000110.1:0-12352 GCA_045538345.1 Clostridia bacterium | reverse complement strand
GGACTTATTTATTGCTATTCCCAAATTTTTTGAGGCATTTAGCATATTAAGCAGTTCGGGCTGAATTTCCAAATCCAAATCCCCGTATCCGGGACTGAAACGGGGTGGCTTGTTAGGGTTTTTACGAAGTAAATCATCCACATAATCACAAAAAGTTTCTGCCGCTGCAGAACATACTGCATCACCAATAAAATGTTTTGATGCAGAGGTAACGGAATATTTACTGAGCAACCTGTCCACATCTATACCCGTAGTTACCGCAAGTATAATTGCACGTTTACATCCTTTTAAAACATTGTAAAGGTTTGCACTTTGTATATTTCCAAAGCCCAAATTACAAACGTTTTCCTCTACAAATTCAACAGGTACCGTAACATAGGCATATCTGCAATTTACAGCCTTGTTAAATTCTTCAATACACAAATCCACAAGTGAATGTTCAAAACTACGGTCGGTTTTAAGCCTCATTGCAAGTTCATTTCTATTAATTTTTATTTCTTCTGCACAAACGCTTCCGCATACAACATTTAAATTAATCATTTTATTATTTCCGAAATATTTTTTTGTATTTGCTGAGCCACATCAGGCTTGTTCATTGAATAAATATGTACAGCATTTATACCATTTGCATAAAGGTCGATAATCTGGTCGGTAGCGTATGCAATCCCTGCCTGCTTCATAGCTTCAGGGTTGTCCCCATAACGGTCAACAATACGTATAAAACGTTGTGGTAAGGCACTGCCCGAAATTGAAAGTATGCGTTTAATCTGCTTTGCATTTGTAACAGGCATAATGCCTGCAACAACAGGTACATTAACCCCCGCACGCAAAAGTCTGTACATAAAATTATATAAAATATTATTGTCAAAAAACATCTGAGTAGTTAAAAATTCGCAGCCACAGTCCACCTTTATCTTTAAACTTTCAATATCCTGGGCACTGTTTTTACTTTCAGGATGTCCTTCGGGATAACATGCACCACCAATGCAAAAACCACCAAAGTCCCGAATCTCCGCAGTAA
This sequence comes from Clostridia bacterium, assembly GCA_045538345.1. Classification (GTDB taxonomy): domain Bacteria; phylum Bacillota; class Clostridia; order Monoglobales; family Firm-18; genus CAZNKU01. The sequence continues at coordinate 11,331 of JAZSRE010000110.1, read as the reverse complement.
GTTCGGAAGCATAATGATAGTCAAGATGTTCCATGCTCATCCCTTCAGGAATATCTCCGCGAAGAGCAAGTATATTTTCAATACCCAAAGTCTTCAACTTTTCAAGCTGAGAATGTACCAAATCCTTTGATGATGATATACAACTTAAATGGGCAAGAGATGTAACCCCCAAATCCGAAAGATTTTTAGCGATTTGGGCAGTATAGTCAGAAGTTCCTCCCCCTGCACCATAGGTTACACTCATATAACTTGGGTTAAGTTTTGCAATTTCCTCTGTTGCTTTTTTCACGCTGTCAAAAGCGTCACTTGTTTTAGGTGGAAACACCTCAAAAGACAAGCTTGGTTTTTTACCGTTAATAATATCTATAAGTTTCATTTTAATACCTTCTAATCTATCATAATAAGTTCGTATTCTTTATTTCCCAATCCAAGTTCTTCCGCCACATCGATAGTATGAACCCCGTTTCGGGTTTCAATGCGCTCTACAAGGTGGTCTCTGCCCTTGTCCTTTGAAGCATATACCAAATCAACACATGCACGGTCTATTGCAACAGGGTCAGTTGACACAAGTATACCTATATCCTTCATACAAGGGTCCTCTGCAACTGCACAACAGTCGCAGTCTACTGACAAATTCTTCATAACATTTACATAAACAAAATTACCTTTTAAATATTCAACAACCGACGACGCCGCATCTGCCATTGCCTCCAAAAAAGAATCGTGGTCGGAATTCCAGAAGTCTTCCGTTACGCCAACACCGTGAATATATTTTTTGCCATAAGATGATGCAACACCTATTGAAAGTTGTTTTATTGCGCCGCCGTATCCACCCATAGGGTGTCCCTTAAAATGTGACAATACAAGCATAGAATTGTAATTTGCAAGGTTTTTGCCCACAAAGTTGGATTTAATCTTTTTACCGTTTGGAATGGCAAGCTCTATATCAGGTCCTTCACTATCCAAAATATCTACATTAAAAAATTTTGTCCACCCGTGCATTTCCATAAGCTTTTTGTGTTTGTCGGTGGTATCACGCATTCCTTCATAAGCAGTATTACATTCTACAACTGTACCGCCAACATAGTCTATAATAGGTTTCCAAAAATCAGGGGCAAGGAAATTTTGATTTCCCTTTTCTCCCGAATGTACTTTTATGGCAACCTTTCCCTTTAAATCTTTGTTAACAAGCTTATAAAGCTCAAGCACCTTTTCAGGTGTTATGGTTTTTGAAAAAAACACTTTTGATTTCATATCAACCCTCCACTATCCTATTTTAAATAGATTGTTTTTCTCAATTAAATCCCCCAAGGCGCTTGCCATAGAAACAAAGCCATAATCTGAGGGATGTATGCTGTCCGCAGTGCCGTCATTTCCGCAAATTGCCATAATTTCTTCACTAAGCAAAATATATACGTTTTTATCTCCCGACGCAACTGCATTATCATAAGTTTTCTTTATTACATCTATATATTCTTTATCTTTTTCAGTAAGATAAAACTTTGGACGTGTCATCATAATTATAGGCAAATCAGGATGTGCACTTCTTATGGTTTTATAAAAATTTTCATGGGTATTTTTTAAATGCTCTACGGAAGGCGCATTAAAATCGTAATCCAGCACAAAAATTGACATATCCAGGGTTTTAATATATTCTGCAATTTCAGGTTCTCCCTTTGCATTTCCTGAAAAACCAAGATTTATATAATCACAATTAAACCTTCTTGATATAAGCGCCGGATAACAACTTCCCGGACGTGATGCACAACCTCCCTGTGTAACTGAAGACCCATAATAAACAACAGGTTTGTCGTTAATATAAGGGTCTGCCTTTTGTATTACTGCATTTTCATCAAGCCCTATATAAAGTTCCGACACATCACTGTACAATGGCATATTTATAGTCACATCTTTTAACCCGTCATAAGGAAAATTATTAAGACTTTCGTATTTATTCTCTGTTCCTTTTGGTATTCTGAATGTTCTTATATATCTTGTTCCGTCATAAAGGTCAAACCCCGCATAACCTATCATTGCAAAATTATCATGATGCCCCGGTGTATTAAAAACTACGGAAATTGCAACATAAGGGCTGTCGGTTTTAAAGCGAATTCTCCCACCGGAAGTATTGGTATGGAGCATTTCAACGCCCTCACTAACTGTTTTTGCAACTTCTTCAGGCATTCTTCGAAACTTTCCATCCTTATAATATACACCAAAAATTTCAAAACGCTCGTCAAAACAACTGTAAAATTTTATGCCTTCTTTTTCTATTTTTGTTTCTACCGCGAAATTTTTGTCAATTTTATCAAAATCCTTCATCAAAAAACGCCCCAATTATAATCATTTCTTTGATTATACTATAATACACATCAAAAATCAACATATTGTAGAATTGTTTGCTGTTAAAACGAAAAAAGCGATGCAACACTACCGAAGTAATTCAGGCGTGCTTCCGCACGCGGACTTGAACTACATGCCTTCGGCAGTACTTCCTCACTTTGCTCGGTCGCGCGTTCAACCTTCGGTTGACGCTGTTTCAGCGAATCAGTTGCTGAAACCAAAAAAGAAGACGGTACAAAAGTACCGTCTTCTTTTTTGGTCTGAGTGACTGGACTTGAACCAGCGGCCTCTTGAACCCCATTCAAGCACTCTACCAAACTGAGCTACACCCAGACATTGTTTACCTTTAATATATTATCAAAAACAATGTTAAATGTCAATAACAAAAAGACATTCTATAAAAATTGTTATGAATATAAATCAAAAAAAATCATATATTATAAATGTTAGTAAAAATACCCTTTAATACCTGCAAATATTTATTGACAAAAAAACTTAAATTTGCTATAATAAGCGTGGAGACTCGGCTTTTGTGGAAAGTCTGAAAGGGAGAGTGCGTCGTGGACTGTAAGCGCATTTGAGATGAGTAGTAAGCTTGGGAACGCTCCGTTGCAAAATCTAAAATAAAATAATGCAAAAGAGGATACATTTTATGTATCAAAGCGGGTGGCACCGCGGGTTAACTTAATTGACTCGTCCCGGGAATATGAAAATATTCCCGGGCTTTTTTTATTCAAATTTTATTGGGAGGTAATACTATGTACAGAACTCTATTCTGTAACGACATCCGTGACGAACATATCGGCAAAACAGTTCAGCTTGCGGGCTGGGTTGATGTTGTACGTGACCACGGTGGCGTTATATTTGTTGACCTACGCGACTACACAGGTGTAACACAGGTGGTCATTCACAATGAGGACCTTATTAAAAATGTAAACCGCGAAACTGTTATTTCCGTAAGCGGTACAGTAGAAAAGCGTGATCCTGATACTGTAAACGAAAAGATTGCTACAGGTAATGTCGAGCTTGTTGCAGACACATTACAGATTCTTGGTAAAAGCCAGAATATGCTTCCTTTTGAAGTAAGGGCATCTCGCCAAAGCAAAGACGAAATTCGTCTTAAATATCGTTATCTTGACCTTCGTAACCCGAAAAATCACGATAACCTTGTTATGCGTTCAAAAATTATCCGTCACCTTCGCAACAAAATGGAAGAAAAGAACTTCCTTGATATGCAGACACCTATTCTTACTGCATCATCACCTGAAGGCGCTCGTGACTTTTTGGTACCAAGTCGTAAGCATCCGGGCAAATTCTATGCATTGCCTCAGGCACCACAGCAGTTTAAACAGCTTTTGATGGTATCAGGATTTGACAGATACTTCCAGGTTGCTCCTTGTTTCCGTGACGAAGATGCACGTGCTGACCGTTCACCGGGTGAATTCTATCAGCTTGACTTTGAAATGGCTTTCGCTACTCAGGAAGAAGTTTTGGATGTTTGTGAAGATGTTATTTACGACACATTTAAAACATTTACCAAAAAAAAGGTTACTGAAAAACCTTTCCGCCGTATAACATATGCAGATGCTATGATGACATACGGTTCAGATAAGCCTGACCTTAGAAACCCACTTATTATATGCGACCTTACAGCATTTTTTGCAAATGTTGACTTCCCCGCTTTTAAGGGTAAGCCGGTTCGCGGTATAGTTGCAGACTGTGCAGGCAAGTCAAAGAAATTCTTTGAAGATTCTTTGAAATTTGCTACATCTGCAGAAGTTGGTCTTGGCGGTCTTGGTTACATTACACTTAAAGAGGGCGTATTTGCAGGTCCTATCGCTAAATTCCTTTCCGAGGAACAGAAAAAAGAAATTATCATTCTTACAGGGGTTAAGGAAGGCGAAACACTATTCTTTATCTGTGATGACAAGAAAAACGATACAGAAAAGAAGGCAGGCCACATCCGTACATGGCTTGCAGGCAAGGATCAGCTTGACCTTATCCGCGACGATGCATTTGAATTTTGCTTCGTTGTAGACTTCCCTATGTATGAAAATGACGAAGAAACAGGGGAAACAATTTTTACTCACAACCCATTCTCAATGCCTCAGGGCGGTATGGATGCACTTTTGAACAAAGAACCTACCGAAGTTCTGGCATATCAGTACGACCTTGTATGTAACGGTATTGAGCTTGCATCAGGTGCTGTGCGTAACCACGATATTGACATAATGAAAAAGGCATTTGAAATTGCAGGTTATGACGAAAAGGAACTTAAATCACGTTTCAATGCTCTATATACTGCATTCCAGTACGGTGCACCTCCACACGCAGGTATGGCACCGGGTATTGACAGAATGGTTATGCTTCTTACAGATGAAGAAAAAATCCTTGATGTTATAGCATTCCCTCTTAACGGTAATGCACAAGACCTTCTTTTGGGTGCACCAAGCGAAGTTACAAACCAACAGCTTGAAGATGTTCATCTTCTTGGAAGCGGCAGTGCTCTTGCAGGCCGTGGTGCATCTACAGGCTCCGCTAAGCAGGCACAGGGTAAGCGCTCAACATTCTCAAATGCTCAGCAGCTTAACCAGATTGCCCTTACTGACGAAGAAGAAGTTGTTATGCAAAACATCTTTAAGTCTATGACAGAAAGCGAAAATCTGTTAAAAGATATTGATACAGAAAATGTAGAAGAAATGGTACACGTTATGCCTATGACAAACGTACTTCGTGAAGACAAACGTGAACAGCCATTTTCAAGAGAAAGCCTTCTTGAAGGCGCACCTGAACGCAGCGAAGACAGCTGGCAGGTACCAAAAGTTGTAAAGTGAGGTGTGTAGAATGAATTATTACGTAACAAAGATAAATGATAACGGAAATATCGCAGTAGACGATACTATCCTTGTAAAAGATGTTCAGTCTGCAGCAGGCTCACGTATGCTTGAAGGTTTCAAACCGCTTTTCAGCGCTGACGCCGTTGTAAGACTTGAAAACAAAGGCTATACAATTTCAGGAAAAACAAATGTAGGTGAATTTGGTCTTGACCTTGCAGGTGAATTTTCATACTATGGTGAAAAATCTGCAGATATCAAAGGTGCTGCCGCAGAACTTGTTGCAAACGGCGAAGTAAAAGCTGCTCTTGGCGTTGATATGAACGGTGCTACAAGAAGAAGTGCCGCACTATCAGGCGTTGACTTTTTAAAACCAACATACGGTACAGTTTCACGTTACGGCATTATTTCCTGCGCCGCATCAGGCGAACAGCTTGGTGTTTATGCAAAAAATGCAGAAGGCATTAAGGAAATTATGGACGTAATTGCAGGACATGACGACAAGGACGGAACAAGCCTCAGAAACGACAGTTATGACTATACAATAAACGCCGATGTTTCAGGCAAAAAAGTTTGTATTATAAAAGAACTTTTGGAAAAGGCAGACGATAATGTAAAAGCAAAAGTAAAAGCTTATGCAGATGCTCTTTCCAAAAAGGGTGTTGAGGTTGAAGAAATATCTCTTGATATTTTCAACGTTGCAAATACAGCATGGCAGATTCTTATGACTGCAGAAACTTGCAACAACGTATCACGTTATGACGGTGTAAAATACGGTCACCGTGCAACAGAATACAAAAACATTGACGAGCTTTATGTAAATTCAAGAACAGAGGGCTTTAACTTCCTTACAAAGGCAGTTATCCTTTACGGTTCTGATGTTCTTTCCAAAAACCGTTACAAGAATTGCTATGACAAGTCACTTAGAGTACGTCGTGTAATTGCAGAAAAGTTTGAAGACCTTATGAAAAACTACGATGCAGTTTTGACACCTGTATGCAGTAAAACCACCTACGGCGAATATGACATTAAAGACGCCTTTGGAAAGGTGTTTGAAGAAAGCGTATTTACTGCAGTTGCAAACCTTACAGGTACTCCTGCTCTTGTATCAGGCGGTGTTCAGCTAATGGGTAAACACTTTAGCGAAAGCACTCTTCTAAGCCTTGCAAGTGCTGTTGAAAAGGAGGTTAAATAATATGAATTACGAATTGGTTATCGGTCTTGAAACTCACGTAGAATTAAGCACCGAATCTAAAATATTCTGTTCATGCGGTGGTCATTCTGCCGCAAATGAACCTAACGACTGTGTATGCCCTGCCTGCAGTGGTATGCCCGGTATGCTTCCAGTAATGAACAAGCGAGTTGTTGAGCTTGCAGTTACAGCAGGTTTAATGCTTAACTGTAACATCAACAAGTACACAACATTCGACAAAAAGAACTACTACTATCCCGACCTTCCTTGTGCTTATCAGATTACACAGCTTAACCACCCAATCTGTACAGATGGTTGCGTTACTGTTAAAACATCCGGTGGTGCACGTGATATCCGTATAAAGCAAATTCATATGGAAGAGGACGCAGGTAAACTTGTACACGGCGGCAAATATTCATATGTAGACTTTAACAGAACAAGTGTTCCTCTTATTGAAATTGTTACACAGCCTGACTTCAGAAGCGCTGAAGAAGTTGTAACATACCTTAACAAACTAAAATCAATGTTTCGCTCTGGTGGAATTTCAGAATGTGAAGAAGGCGCAATGCGTTGCGACGTAAACATTTCTGTCCGTCCTGAAGGCAGTGAAGAATTTGGTGTTCGTACAGAAATCAAGAATATGAGTTCATTTGAAGCTATTGAGCGTGCAATCAAATATGAAGCACAGCGTCATATGGATGCATTGGAATACGGCACAGAAGAGCTTGTTCAGGAAACAAGACGTTTTGACGACGTAAGTGGAAAAACATCTGCAATGCGTAACAAGGAAACAGAAGCAGATTACAGATACTTCCCTGATGCAAACCTTATGCCTATCGTAATTGACGACGAATGGCTTGAAGAAATTAAAGCAAACAAGCCGGTTGCAGTTGATGAAAAGGCTGAAGAATATCGCGAAGCAGGAATTTCCGACAAGGAAATTGATATGCTTATTTCAAATAACAAAATAAGCAAATTGCTTGATGATACAGTTGCAACAGGATGCAACGCAAAGGATACTGCAGCATGGATTTTAACAGACTGTGCAGGTATTTTGCGTAAAGACGGCAAAACATTAAATGACCTTGTTATTACAGCAGAGCAATTATCAACAGTAATTAAAATGACTGATGAAGGTAAAATCAACCGTAATATAGGTAAGAAAATGCTTATTGCTCTTATTGAAGACGGTGTTGAACCTATGACATACTATAAGGAAAACGGCCTTGACAAAAAGTTGGATTCATCTGCTATTGACGGTGTAATAGACAACGTAATTGCTAACAATCCTCAGGCTGTTGAAGATTATAAAAACGGTAAGGTTAAAGCTATCCAGGCATTGTTTGGTTCTTGTATGAAGGAACTAAAAGGCGCTGCAGATCCTGCGGTAATTAAGCAGATTCTTGAAACAAAACTTAACAACTAAAATAAATTGGGGCTGTAAAAATATTTTTTACAGCCCATATTATAGGAGAAATTATGAAAAACATTTTGCTTGTTTTGGTTGGAGGAACAATCTGCACCTCACTTAACCAACACGGCACTTTATCTGTAAATGAAAAAGCCGGTGTTAAGTTAAAGGCAAATTTTGAAAATTCCAACTCTCCCTATGCAAAAAAAGTTAATATAGATATTACCGAAAATCTTTTTATTTTAAGTGAAAATATCACCGTGGAAAAATGGAATCTTATTATAGATACATACCGTAAGTATACAAAAAGCAAAAACTATGACGGTATAATATTTGCCCACGGGACAGACACGCTTGCATACTCCTCTGCGTTATTTTCAATACTTTTAAGCGGAACGGATTTCCCCATTTTCTTTGTGTCAGCAAATGAAAGGCTGGATTCTCCAAAATCCAACGGTAATGATAACTTCAAATGTGCAGTGGAATGTATATGTCAAAATATACCTCCTAACATCTACGTTCCATACAAAAATATTTCTGACGGCAAGATGTATATTCATATGGCATCTCGTCTTGAACAATGTAAAAATTACTCGGAGGATTTTTACAGTATAGGTATGGTTGATATAACAGATATTAACGACGAAAACTGCAACCAACATTTTGATAAAATAAAAAAGCTATTTCCTAAAGGCAAAAAAGTTGCTAACATATACAATAAACTTAGCTTACAGGAATGTGTTCTGATGATTAACCCTTATGTAGGTATAAATTATTCCATATTTAATTACAAACCATTTAAGGCAGTTCTTCATGGCACTTACCATTCAGGTACTGCATGTGCACAAAAATCATTATATAACAACAAATATGATGAACATTCCCTTTTATATATGATAGACCAATGTTCCTCATTGGGTGTTGACACATATATTTCGCCATCAAAGCTTTCCGGAGAAATATATGAAACTACGGGAATTATCGGTAACCATACAGCAAATAATAGAAAAGCCAATTTCTTATACGGCCTTACAAGCGAAGCTGCATACGCAAAATTGGTAATTGCATATTCATTGTTTAAAACCGAAGAACAAAGAAAAAACTTTTTAAATAACGATTATAATCACGAATATATAAAATAAAAAAAGACCGACTGAAAATCAGTCGGTCTTTTATTTGATGTATTAAACCAATTCAATAATACACATTTCTGCAGCGTCACCACGACGAGGGCCAATTTTGATGATTCTTGTGTAACCACCGTTTCTTTCAGCATACTTTGGAGCGATTTCGTCAAATAATTTTTTAACTACATCTTCCTTAGTAATATAGCTCATAGCTTGTCTGCGAGTGTGTAATGTATTAGTTTTACCAAGCGTAATCATTTTTTCTGCTGTGCTTCTTACTTCCTTTGCACGAGTAACAGTTGTTTCAATTTTACCGTTTTCAAGCAAAGATGTTGTAAGATTTCTTAGCATTGCAATACGCTGGTCAGTTGGTCTACCCAATTTTCTCTGAACTGCCATTGTAGTTGCCGCCTCCTATCTAAAAATTAATCTTCTTCAGCCTTAAAATCCATTTCAAGTTCATGAAGCTTTTCTCTTACTTCTTCAAGAGATTTTCTACCAAGGTTTCTAACCTTCATCATATCTTCTTCTGTCTTGTTTGTAAGGTCTTCAACATTGTTGATACCTGCACGCTTCAAGCAGTTGTAAGAACGAACTGAAAGGTCAAGCTCCTCAATAGTCATTTCGCGAACTTTTTCCTTCTGGGAATCCTTTGTTTCAACCATGATTTCAGTATTTCTAGCTTCATCTGTAAGGTCGATAAACAAGTTTAGATGTTCACTCAAAATCTTTGCGCCCAAAGAAATTGCTTCGTTAGGTGTTATTGTACCGTCAGTCCAAACTTCCAAAGTAAGTTTGTCATAATCAGTAACCTGACCTACACGAGTATTTTCAACTGTATAGTTCACCTTGCGCACCGGTGAGAATATTGAGTCTACCGGTATGGTACCAATTATGCCCTGGTTAGTAACTTTGTTTTTATCCTGTGAAACATAACCTCTGCCCTTGTTAAGAGTGATTTCCATATAAAGCTTTGCGTCTTTATTAAGTGTAGCAATATGCAAGTCTCCGTTTAAAACTTCAACATCTGCATCTGCTTTAATATGTCTTGCACAAACTTCGCCAGGACCTTCTGCTTCAATGTAAACAACCTTTGGTCCTTCACTGTATAACTTAGCACACAAATCCTTAACGTTAAGAACGATTTCGGTTACATCTTCCTTAACACCCGGAATTGTAGAGAATTCGTGAAGAATTCCGTCAATTTTAATTGATGATACAGCAACACCAGGAAGTGATGACAAAAGGATTCTTCTTAGTGAGTTACCAAGTGTCATACCATAACCACGTTCTAGTGGTTCAACTTCAAATCTGCCGTAATCACCGCGTTCGCTAAGTTCAACACATTCTATTCTTGGCTTTTCTATTTCGATCATTTATAAACCCTCCTTACCAAATATGTCATTAATATTTTGCTTGCTGTAACACCAAAGTGCAAATAGCACTTTGTGTTACGAGGGTGATTATTACTTAGAATACAATTCGACGATAAGATGTTCTTCCAATGGAAGATCAATATCTTCTCTTTCTGCAACAGCAACAACCTTACCTGTAAGTGTATTGTTATCAAGATCCAACCACTTTGGAACAATTCTTGAAGCAGTTATTTCAATAACATTTTTAATTTTTTCTGAGCTCTTGCTTTCTTCTTTAATAGCGATAACATCGCCAACCTTAACTAAGTAAGAAGGAATGTTTACCTTTTTACCGTTAACTGTAAAATGACTGTGTCTTACAAGCTGTCTTGCTTCCGGTCTTGATGTACCGAAACCAAGGCGGTAAACTACGTTGTCAAGTCTGCTTTCCAAAATTGCCAACAAGTTTTCACCTGTAACACCTGCTTTTTTATTAGCCAATTCAAAGTAATGTCTGAACTGACCTTCCAAAACGCCGTAATAACGACGAGCTTTCTGCTTTTCTCTAAGCTGTAATCCGTAACCGGAAAGCTTCTTTCTGCCCTGACCGTGCTGACCAGGAGCATAAGCACGACGAGTTAAACCACACTTATCTGTATAGCATCTTTCGCCTTTAAGGAACAATTTCTGACCTTCACGTCTGCACAATCTGCAAACGGCACCTGTATATCTTGCCATTTTTACTTACACCTCCTAATTTTAAAAATCACACACGACGTCTCTTTGGTGGACGACAACCATTATGTGGAATCGGAGTAACATCTTTAATCAAAGTAACGTCCAAACCTGTAGCCTGCAATGCTCTGATTGCTGCTTCACGGCCGGCACCCGGTCCCTTAACATAAACTTCAACTGTTTTCATACCATGTTCCATTGCTGCTTTTGCTGCAGTTTCAGCAGCCATCTGAGCTGCAAATGGAGTGCTTTTCTTTGAACCTCTAAAACCAAGACCGCCTGCACTTGCCCATGAAATAGCATTACCTGCAAGGTCAGTGATAGTTACAAGAGT
>JAZSRE010000053.1:0-2099 GCA_045538345.1 Clostridia bacterium | reverse complement strand
GCGTAAGCTAGTAAGACCCCTCAAAGACTATGAGGTTGATAGGCTGCAGGTGTAAGAGTAGTGATACTTTCAGCTGGGCAGTACTAATAGGTCGAGGGCTTGACCATAGTGAATTGGTTCAGGTACAACAAGCGAAAGCTAAACTCATTTACTAATAAATGTCTTTGTTCAGTTTTGAAGGTGCGTAACCTAATAACGAATTAAAACCGTAGCCTGATTGCTACGGTTTATTTTATTGCTTAAACAATAAAAGCGGAGGAGAGATTCACATCTCTACTCCTTAACATTTATCTTATAAAAATTTATTTAATATACTCTAATGGTTCGTAACATTGAAAATACTCATCACTTTTTAAATGAATTTCAAAATTGTTTTCATTCCAAATAAAATAATAATCATTGTGGCTAAAAGGGCCGTATCCGTCGTCTGTAAAGTATTGACCGACCTCTTTCATAGTGAGGTTTGATGTCTTTTCATATATATATCCTCCGCCCCCGAGAAGCCACGAGCTTTCTTCCACAACTATGCGATGCTTGTTGTCATCGGATGTAAATTCAAAGTATTTTGTGTCACTCATCCAAAATCTTGCAAGATTCAGGAAAAAAACAACCGTGAGTGCAAGGAATATAGAAATAATAACGGATATCCATTTATGTCTGATGTTTTTGAAAAGAAACACGATAATTGAAATAAGAACCAATGCACAGCCTGCACACAGAATTGAATAATAAAGTATGTCTCTGTTAACACTGCTGAAATAGAGGTGAGTGTCCATTTTTTCAAGTACCTTAATTACAGCGTGAAGTGCTAAGGACACAATACCGACAATAAACGTAACCAACGAAAATATCGGAAAAACTAATGTCTTTTTCATTCAATTTCCCCCTGAAGACGTAGATATGTTACTTCTAAAATATCATAGCTTTTACGTTTTTTCAATATTTGAATTGTAAAATAACTATTAACAGCCCGTATCGTTAGATACGGGCTGTTTGCAATCAAGGAATATTAATTTTTATATTTTATTAGCCAAAATATCTTTCAAGAAGACCCTGGAATACCTTGCTGTGTTTATTCCTTATCGCGAAAATCGTATCTGCTTTCAAAACCGCATTTTCTGCACCTGTATTTAACTCTGTAAAAGCCAAATCCACGTGTAACGCCAAAGCTGATGCGGAGATTTTTACCGATAGGAATACCCGTAGTAAAGGGATTTACAACCTCTTTCCAACCGTCAACTTCCTGACAGGAGGGACAACATTCAGGTATCATATCTATTAACCGAAATATCTCTCAAGAAGACCCTGGAATGCCTTACCGTGTCTTGCTTCGTCACGTGCCATCTCGTGAACTGTGTCGTGGATAGCGTCGAGGTTAGCTGCCTTAGCTCTCTTAGCAAGGTCAAACTTACCTGCAGTTGCGCCGTTCTCAGCAGCAACTCTGAGTTCAAGATTCTTCTTTGTTGGGTCTGTTACAACTTCGCCGAGAAGCTCTGCAAACTTAGCTGCGTGCTCAGCCTCTTCGTAAGCTGCCTTTTCCCAGTAAAGACCGATTTCAGGATAACCCTCACGGTGTGCAACTCTTGCCATTGCAAGGTACATACCAACCTCTGAGCATTCACCTTCAAAGTTTGCACGAAGGTCCATGATGATGTCCTCTGAAACGCCCTGTGCTACGCCTACAACGTGCTCTGCTGCCCATGAAAGATTGTTTTCTTCCTGCTTTGTGAACTTCTCAGCAGGAACCTTGCACTGCGGGCAGAATTCAGGTGCTGAATCTCCCTCGTGAACATAACCGCATACGCTACATACATACTTACTCATAATCATTGTCTCCTTTTCTTGAATAAATTATTTAGTGTTAGTGTTTACAAATTTTCCCTGCTGCATACATCACAACAGTTTTTACATTTTCCGTAAAAGTAAGTGACACATCCGGTAATTTCCCCATCGAAATTTTGTCCGGCGATACTACAGGTATCCGGCAGAGCGTCTATATCCAGGTCAATTACGCTGCCACATTCTTTACAGATGAAGTGATAGTGTTGGGAGATATCTGCGTCAAAATGATCTACACCGTCCCCCATGCGAATTCTTTG
>JAZSRE010000052.1:0-8250 GCA_045538345.1 Clostridia bacterium | reverse complement strand
GCGTAATGTTGGTGAAATACCTGATGCCAATGCTATTGGTGAGGTTGGTAACGAAAAATGCGGAGACATTATGAAAATATATATGAAAATTGAAGATAACATTATAAAAGATGTTAAATTCAAAACTTTCGGCTGTGGTGCTGCTGTTGCAACAAGCAGCATGGCTACAACTATGGTAATCGGCAAAACAGTTAACGAAGCTTTGCAGCTTACAAACAAAGCTGTTATGGAGGCTTTGGATGGTTTGCCCCCAGCAAAGGTACATTGTTCTGTGTTGGCAGAACAGGCTATACAGGCTGCCTTAGAGGACTATTACAAGCGTCAGGGAATAGACCCTAAGGGGATTTTAAAAAGATGTGACCACAATTGTGCAGAATGCACTTGTCACAACCATGAGTAAGAGTGTTATAATCGGCATGAGCGGAGGTGTAGACAGCTCCGCAAGTGCCGCTTTGCTTAAAAAACAGGGATACCGCGTTGTAGGGGTAACTATGAAAATGTGGAATGAAGAGCAGGCCGAGGTTGGTTGCTGCTCTTTTTCAGCCATTGATGACGCTAAAAAAGTTGCCAACCAACTTGGTATTGAACATTATGTTTTAGATTATGAAAAGGAATTTAACCACAATGTTGTTAAATATTTTATAAATGAATATAAGTCAGGAAGAACTCCAAACCCCTGTACGATATGCAACAAACACATTAAATTTACTGCTCTTTTAAACCTTGCAGACGAACTTGGCATTGACTTTATAGCTACAGGACACTATGCAAGAATTGAAGAAAAAGACGGTAGATTTTTGCTTATGCGTCCTGATGACAGAAAAAAGGACCAGACATACTTTCTCTACAATATGACACAGGAACAACTAAAAAGAACCGTGTTCCCTCTTTATGGTGTAACTAAAGATGAAACAAGACAAATAGCCAGAGAAATTGGGCTTGATGTTGCCCAAAAGGCTGATAGCCAAGATATTTGCTTTATTCCGGACGGAGACTATGTAAAATTCATAACCCGTCGAGACGGCAAAATGCCCGAAGGCAACTTTGTAGATTGTGAAGGTAATGTGCTTGGAAGGCACAAGGGTATAATGAACTATACAATAGGCCAGAGAAAAGGCCTTGGTGTTGCACTTAACAAACCAATGTATGTTATTGGCATAAAGCCCGAAAACAACACTGTTGTTTTAGGCCCTGACGGTACACAATTAAAGGATAGTTTAAAGGCTCATTCAGTAAATATGATAGCCTTTGACAATATAACCAAGCCCTTTGAATGTACTGCCAAAATCAGATACAATGCCCCCGATGTACCATGTACAGTATATCCTGGCGAAAATGGATTTGAAGTAATTTTTAAACAACCACAAAAATCAATTACACCGGGGCAGATGGTTGTTTTATACGATAACAATACAGTAATAGGCGGAGGAATAATAGGTGTTTGATTTTAATTTTCCAAACCTTAATGACAAACAGCGTGAGGCTGTATATACTACTGACGGTCCTGTACTGATTCTTGCAGGTGCAGGCAGCGGAAAAACCACTGTGCTTATTAACAGGGTTGCATATCTTATCGGTGCTAAAAATGTGTTTCCAAGCCAGATTCTTGCAATTACATTTACAAACAAAGCAGCATCGGAACTTAAAAGCCGTCTTGAAACTATGCTTGGAAGCGAAGGTGAAATGGTGTGGGCAAGCACATTCCATTCCCTTTGCGTACGTATTTTAAGACGTGATATTGAAAAAATAGGATACCCATCCTCCTTTAACATTTTTGACAGGGCGGACCAGCTTACTGTTGTAAAAGAATGTTTAAAGGAATTAAACCTTGATGATAAGACATACCCTGCAAAATCCATACTTTCATATATTGGAAGGGCAAAAGATGAACTTTTAACCCCTGAGCAATTTGCCAAGTCAACAGCAGGTGATTTCCGTATGGAAAAAGTGGCACAGATTTACGAACTCTACCAGAAAAAACTCCAAAAATATGGTTCGGTGGATTTTGATGATATTATTATGCTTACAGTTAAGCTTTTTGAAGAAAATAAAGACGTCCTTGCATACTACCAGAGAAAATTCCAATATATAATGGTAGACGAATATCAGGATACAAACCACGCCCAATACAGGCTTGTTTCCCTGCTTGCAGATGCACATAAAAACCTTTGCGTAGTAGGTGATGACGACCAGAGTATATATAAGTTCAGAGGTGCAAACATAGAAAACATTTTATCCTTTGAAAAGCAATACACAAATGCAAAGGTTGTAAAGCTTGAGGAAAACTACCGTTCAACCCAAAATATACTTGATGCAGCAAATAATGTCATAAAAAACAATGTGGGCAGAAAGGGAAAAAGTCTTTGGACAAGCAAAGGTGCAGGCACAAAAATTAAGCTTATAAAGGCACAAAACGAACACGATGAGGGACAAAAAATTGCTGAAAGTATTGAATCTCTCAGCCGTAACGGATATGCATATAACGACTTTGCTGTTTTGTACAGAACAAATGCACAGTCCCGTGTAATAGAAAATATGCTTCTACGAAATGCAATACCATACCGCGTTTTGGGCGGATTGCGATTCTTTGACCGCAAGGAAATTAAAGATGTCCTTGCATATATGAAGCTTATTAACAACCCAAGTGATAACGTAAGCTTAAAGCGTATTATAAACGAACCAAAACGCGGAATAGGTAAAAAATCTGTTGAAGATGCCGAGCTTATGTCTGCACAAAATAATATAAGTATGTTTGAAGTTTGCCAGAAGTCTTCAGGAAAACTTAAAGCTTTTGCAGATATGCTTATGGAAATAAAACAAAACAACTATACCATATCAAAAATGGTAGAAGTAATTCTTGATAAAACAGGTTACCTGGAAGCTTTAATAAACGAAAATACTGTTGAAGCAACAACAAGAATAGAAAACATAAAAGAACTTGTAACAGATGCAAAGGAATATGAAAAATCCGCAGAAGAAGAACCTACACTTGCAGGATATCTCGAAAAAATTTCTCTGGTTGCAGATGTAGATAATTATGATGAAACTCAGGACGTGGTGGTTTTAATGACACTGCATAGTGCAAAGGGTCTTGAATTTCCCGTTGTATTTATTGCAGGTATGGAAGATGGTATATTCCCCGGATATCAGTCTATGATGTCAAATGAAGAACTTGAAGAAGAAAGAAGACTTGCCTACGTGGGCATTACCCGTGCAAAACAAATACTTCATATAAGCCACGCTTTTTCAAGAACGCTTTTTGGTAGTACATCTTACAATCAACCTTCAAGGTTTCTTGCTGAAATTCCGTCAGAACTTATTGAAGGTCATATTAGTATACCCGTAAGCTTTAACAAACCAACACAGATACAATCAGCAAATCACAGTTCAGTCAACCTAAGCAGTCAGCCAAAAGCAACGGCAAAATGTGATTTTTCTGCAGGTGACAGGGTAAGCCACTTTAAATTTGGGGAAGGGACAATTTTAAAGGCAACTGCAGTAGGTAATGATGTACATCTTGAAGTTATGTTTGATACTGCAGGCACCAAAAACCTTATGGCAGCATATGCCAAACTCAAAAAAATATAGGAGATCCCCCTATGGAAAGTTATACAGATTTTGCATACATCTACGACAACTTAATAGACCAGGACTACGAAAAGTGGGCAGACTATATTGAAGAAATCTTTGCAAAATACAAAAAAAGTCCAAAACTTGTGCTCGACCTTGGTTGTGGTACAGGAAATATAACAAATATCCTAGCAAAACGCGGTTATGATATGATAGGCGTTGATATATCTTTAGATATGCTTAACGTGGCAAGAGATAAGGCCGCAGATGAAGGGCTTGACGTTTTATATCTTTGTCAGGATATAAGAGAATTTGAACTTTATGGCACGGTAGATGCTATAATTTGCACTTTGGATGTTATTAACTACATAACAAACCCCGAAGATTTATCCAAGGTTTTTGCCCTGGTTAAAAATTACCTTAACCCTGATGGTATCTTTATATTTGATATAAATACAGAATACAAGCTTAAAAACATTCTTGGAAACAACACATTTGTAAATGATGAAAACGGAATTTTCTACACTTGGGAAAATGAATACAGCGAAAATATAAGTAACCAGTTTCTCACTTTTTTTGCCGAAACAGATGCCGGATTGTACCAAAGGTTTGAAGAAAATCATATACAAAGGGCGTATACAATTAACGAAATAAGAGAAAAATTAAAAGAAAATAAACTGACTTTTGAAGCTGAATACAGTCTGTTTTCCCTTGAAACTCCTGACAAAAACTGCGAAAAAACAGTTATTGTGTCGAAATGTTTATGTTGACAAAATTACCAAATAATGGTATACTTAGTTCATAATCACAAAAGATTATGCAACAACTTTTAGGAGGCAAACGTAATGCAAAAAGGTAAGGTAAAATGGTTTAACGCTGAAAAAGGTTATGGCTTCATTGAAAGTGAAGACGGTACAGATGTATTCGTTCATTTCACAGCAATCAACATGGATGGCTACAAGTCACTTGAGGAAGGTGCTGAAGTATCATTCGAAGTAGTTGAAGGCGCAAAGGGTCCACAGGCCAGCAACGTTACAAAAAACTAATTCAATTAATTTGTGAGCTTTAATATATTTTATTATAAGGATACATTTTATGCGAAAAATTACACTCCGTATTATTACGGAGTGTTTTTTTGTTTGTTTATTCCAAAATTGTTAACAAGTCCTATTGCCAAAAATATAAGTGCCATTCCCAGAACCGACGCCCTCTGCCCATATATGAATATTCCAAACAGGGTGGATGTTAAAGGGTCTGCACAAGCCATAATTGCCGCCTTGCCCGGCGTTGTATTTAAAAGTCCAAGTGTATAAAACATAAATGCCATATATGAAGTTACAAGCCCTACCAACACCATACACATTATTACCATAGGTTTGTTGGGATAAGAAACAGCAACAGATATGGTATCACAAGGATTTGCCACAAACCATGATGATATAGCTGCAAAAATAAATGTATATACGGTTACAGTATATGGATGATATTTTTTTAACGCAACTGCCCCTAAAATACTGTACATACCATAGGCAAGCCCGGACGCAAGACCGGTTATAAAAAACCATAACTTTATTTTGCTTGCTCCGCCACCATTAAGTGAAACCAACAAACATCCTGCAAATGCACATATAAGGGCAACAAGTTTTTGCCCGGTTATTTTTTCTTTAAAAACAACTGCAGATATTATTATAACCCATATTGGGGATGTGTAAAGAAGTATAGATGCAACAGGTAATGATGTATTTACCAGGGTATAAAAATACAAAATGCTCATACCAAGCACACACCCAAACCCCATTATTGCAAACAGCCATAAGTCCTTTAATTTTATTTTAAATTTATTTTTATCCGTAAAACAAACTGTCAGTATAAAAAATAATGCCGCTCCCGTAACTCTAAGAGAAGAAATCTGCATAGACGAAAAACCTATTTTTGACATTTCTGTTCCAAATATGCCAAGTGTAGCCCACAGTACAGATGCAAGCAAAATCATTAAAGATGCACTCTTTTTCATTTTTACTCCTTTATTGCAGTAACAACTCTTCCTATGCCTGCAAGGTCCTTTGTTATTTTCACATTAACATAGCCATCATTTTCAAGAATTTCGGCAACAGCTTTGCTTTGGTTATGCCCTACTTCAAAGGCAATTAAACCGCCGTCTTTTAAAATGTTATATCCAGCCTTGGAAATACGACGGTAAAACACAAGCCCGTCTTTACCACCCTTAAGGGCAATAACAGGCTCGTAATCCTTAACATCACTCATAAGTGTTGGTATTACATCATCTTCAATATATGGCGGGTTTGAAACTATGCAATCAACCCTTAATTCGGGGAAATCAGTTAAAATATCCATATTTAAAAAATTCACTCTGGTTTCAACTTTGTTGATTTTTGCATTTTCTTTTGCTACTTTGGTAGCTTCTTTGGAAATATCCACAGTGTAAGCCTCAAGATTTTTGCAATTTGCCGCAACTGTTATTGGAATACACCCACTGCCAGTGCCAATATCAAGCAAAGTATATGAATTATCACCAACATATTCAATTACCTTTTCCACAAGTACTTCCGTATCAGGTCTTGGAATAAGTACATTTTTATTTACTTTAAAATCAAGCCCGTAAAATTCCACACTACCCAAAATATAATGCATAGGCTCGTGATTTTCACGACGTTTTATAAGGGCTTTAAATTCCTCACCAATTTCTATATCTTTATCAGAGTTTACAATAAGGTACACCCTATCAACCTGCAAATATTTACATAGCAAAAGACCGGCATCCAGACTTGCGGTGTCGATGCCAGCCTTTTTAAATGTATCAACAGTGTTTTTTAAAATATCACTTATTTTCATATTACCACTTATCATCCTCTTTGTTTTCTGTAAGCACAGCCTTCATAGATTCAATTGCAACCTCAAGCTGAGAATCATCAGGTTCCCTTGTAGTAATATACTGAAGCCACATTCCGGGCATTGAAATCATTTTTGTAAACCAATTTTCGTGTCTGCCGGCAAATTTTATAACCTCGTAGGAAAGACCTGCCACCACCGGCAACAGTAAAATTTTAAACAACGCTCTTTGCCACCAGGCAAGACCTGAAGGAATAAGTAAAAATACTATAATACTTATAATCATAACAAAAATCAAAAAACTTGTTCCGCAACGAGGATGCAACCGACATCCCTTGCGGGCATTTTCAACAGTAAGCTCAAGTCCGTGTTCATAAGTTGCAATTGTTTTATGCTCTGCACCATGGTACATAAACACACGCTTTATATCTTTCATCTGGGAAACAAGTAAAAGATATGCAAGGAAAATCCCCATACGAACAGCACCCTCAATAAGGGTACGGGTAACACCTTCTGCAGCCATTGGCGTTATTTTTGCAATAAGCTCTGCTATAAAATTGGGTAACAAAAAGAACAACCCTACGGATAAAAACATTGAAAGTATTACAGAAAAGTATATTACAACATCCTTGATTTTATCCCCTAATTTTTCCTCAAGCCACTTGTCAAATTTGCTTTCTGTTTCTTCCCCTTCCACATCAAAAAATTGTGCAGAGAACATAAGAGCCTTAACACCAACAACCATACTTTCAAAAAAACTTATACAACCCCTTATAATTGGCAATTTAAGGATTTTGTTTTTCTGCAAAACTGATGCAATAGGGCGTTTTTCTATTACTATTTCATTATCCGGCTTGCGGACAGCTATTGCAATTTCCTTAGGGCCTCTCATCATAACCCCTTCAATGACCGCCTGTCCGCCGATACTTGTTTTATGCACGTTTTTTTCGCTCATACTTTTTCTCCTTCTAAGGCAACGCATGAAATATATTCATTATCAACAACCACAATATGATCTATAAGTTCAATTCCTACAGAGTTCAATAACTTTCGAAGGGATGCAGTGGTAACCATATCCTGTGCTGAAGGCATCCTCATCCCTGATGGATGGTTATGACATATCATAACCCTTGTGGTTGTGGAATTGGCAACCGCATCCATAACCTTTCTCGGGTCTAAAATAACCGACCCCGGTGTGCCCTCCGATATTTTAACCTCTCTTAACAAATGACGCATATTATCAAAACAAAGTACATAAGAAACTTCATTTTTATTGCCCTTTAACAGAGCAACACACCTTTTGCACATACTTTCTTTTGTGTCATATATTTTCTTTCTGCGTGCTGATGTATGGAATGAATACCCTTTTGATATCTGTGGAATAAGTTTAATGTACTCCGCTGCAGCGCGTCCTATGCCCTCTACTTGCATAAGTTCTTCAACCGTTGCGCTGCATACATTATCAAGGCTTCCAAATTTATTAAGTAACGCATGGGCCAAAGGGTTTGTATCACATCTTTTGTATACACTGAAAAGACAAAGTTCTAAAAATTCGTGTTCCAACAATGTTTCAATGCCATTTTCAAACACTTTTTTCATCACTCGACGTCTGTGTCCAACTGCCATAATGTCATACTTCTCCTTCTACCACAATTTCTTTATTTATTGTATAATAATTTTATATATTTTGTCAAGAATACTACATATAGTTTAATAATATTTTAACAAAAATAATTGCAGAAAAAACCAAATTTCTATTGACAAACCGCCAATACAGTGTTATAATATTTTCTGTTGATGCCGGATTGTGTAAAGGTAGCACGACAGACT